>JAQVLW010000090.1 GCA_028703945.1 Aliarcobacter sp.
TATATCGTGATGCTTATGATGAAAATAGTGAGTATCATCAAAAGATATTTGAACATCTTGCAAAAAGATTTGGTTATCTTATTTTTGCACTTACTAAGCTTATGGAACTTTTGGAAAATAAAACTGATACTGCTATGCATTGGTTTATAGTAGAAGCTGTAGAAAAAGGAATTTTATCTACAAAAATAGAACTACATGTTGATGAAATAAAGAGTTTAGAAAGTGATAAAAAACTTATAGACTTTTTAACTTTGATGTTTGTATCTATTTGTGCTAAAAATGATGATACTTATATGCAAAGTATTATTAATGTTACTAAAACATATTTTGAGTGGTATCCTGCAAATGATAAAGCCTGTGAAAACGTAATGGTTGAAATGATGAAATCATTTGCAACAAAAGAGGTAAATGTAGAAAATGCAAATGCTTTTTTAGAATTTTTTGAAGAGTTGCCAAAGCTTTACAAAGAGTTGAGTTTTGATAAAGTTATGGAGTTGAAAAATCTTATAAATACAGCATTAACCGACTCTAAACCACAAGATAATAAAATATTTGAAAAAGAGGGCGTAAAAAATAAGCTTATACTTTTAAATTATCTTGTTGATATGGAAGATTTATTTGTATAAGTGAAATTATTTATTAATACTTAACAATTAAAATCAAAGATATAAATACATTTAAGAAAGGAACCTAAATGAAACGAGGGATGAAATTAATAAGTAATGCAGTATTGTTAGCAACTATTGTAAATATAAATCTATATGCTTCTTCAAAAGATTGGGAAAATATTGATAACTTAGAAAAATCAGGGAAAATAGAAGAATCTGTAAAATTAAAAAATCAATTAATAGATACTATAAAAAAAGATTATCTAAAACAATACCCAAAAGAAGAACTAGGTCTAAAAGCATTAGAAAATATTTCACAACTACAACCACAAATTCAAGAGATACTTTTTAAATGCTTTGATTTGGGAATAGAAAAAATAAAAGATGAAAAGATACAAAAACAATATACTCTAAGAATAACTGCCTTCTTCCAAGGAGTAAATAAAAATAGTGGAGGATTAGAAGAGTACGCACAAAAAAACCTAGAAACATTACCAGGGTTTGCCCAAAGTGATTTATATAAAGTACTTTTAACATTTGCCAAACAGAGTGATGATTTTATAAAGGGCGAGATTGAGAAAGAAATTCAAGGACAGCAAGAACTTGACAAAAAAAGCACTGAACTTGACAAAAAAAATGCCTTATGGGACAAACTTCTTGGAGACCTAAAATCCATAAAAGAAAACAAATAATCAGGAGCAAAAATTTGAGTATATTTTCCTTGCCATTTAGCCCATATATAAAACAAAGTGAATATGAAGAGGTATATTTGCCTTTTGTACAAGAGTATAAAAAATATATCTATGATATTTATACTACTATTCGTATATCTCCATTTAAAAATGATGCAATGGGTGGAGTGTTAGATTCTAAAAAGCTTATCAAACAAGCCTTAAAACTTCAACTTGATAGTAAAATACCAGTAAGTGCAACTTTCAATGATATTACAGTTGCTCCAAGTGAAAAAAATCTTGATATATTTATAGAATCTTTCAAACCTTTGTATGACCAAGGAATAACATTTATTACTATGCCTGTAATGCATTGGATGTTAAGTGGTAAACTTTTTTCACAATTTCCATTATTAAAAATAAAAAATTCTGTATTAAATTGTGTTGATAATGCTCAAAACTACTGGGATGCTTCTTTGGCTGGATATGCTGTAATAAATATTGATAGAAGATTATTAAGAGATTTTAAAACCCTAAAAGAGATAAAAAAAGCACAAAATCTTTTTAAAGATAAGTTTGGTTACGCTTCTTTGACACAAATACTTGCAAATGAACACTGTATTGGATTGTGTCCTGTGATGAAAGAACACTACACAAAAAATATCCTAACAGGCTCTTATGATATAAATTATACTTGTAAAAGCTGGAAAACAAATGATGAAGCATACTCATACAGAGTTGCAAATATCTCTCCATATTATGATGATATAAAAGAGACTTTGAAATATATAGATATTTTAAAACTGCACGGTAGAGGTGGAACTGCACTTTTGCAAGAATCAATGCAAATAATAGGTGACTATTCAAAGAAAAAAGAGCTATTTCATCTAGGAAGTGAACTTTTTGAAAATAAAAAAGAAGAAGATATAAAACAATGGAGAAAAACAATAAAAAATTGTCGCTTCCAATGCTGGAATTGTGATGTTTGTGATAGGTTTATCTAAAAGATAAAAACAAAAAATAGGCTTACTCCTAGAATCAATAAGTCAGATTAAATTGCATTATCAAATATTTTTAGTTTTGAAAAAGTAATCAGTCTTATTAGGTGTTGAATGTTCAATGTAAAAGATTCAAAATAATAACTTTACCTCACCAATGCCCCTCTAATCTGCTCATCAGTTGGTTTAATATATCCCATTGTTGTACTTATATTTTTATGTCCAACAAATTGGGAGATGATTTTTATATTTATAGATTTACTTCCCATTTCTGTAATTAGTCCTTGTCTAAAGCTATGACTTGAAAATCCTTCTCCTAAAATCTCTTTTATTGTTTTATTTACTTGTTGAATAAATACAATTTTATTAATTGAAGTTTTCTTATTTTTATCACTACCTTTTGAAATAACCTTATTCTCATCAAGTTCATTTTTAAAATCAAATAGTTTTAATAACTCTTTTTGAAAAGAGTTTGTTAAATATAATTTTCTTTGAGTAAAAGTTTTTGATATATCAATTTTTACATTACCATTTTGTAAAAGATTTTTTATATCTATGATTTTAAGTTCTTGAACTTCATTTAGTCTAAGACCTGTAAAAAATAAAATTGTAAAAGTTCTAAGAAGATTTTGTTTTGTATTAGATCTAAGCGTTTCATTTCCTCTTACAAATGACATTAACTTTTTATATTCAACTTCAGTAATATTTTCTTTGATTTTTTTAAACTCTTTTTTTTCATTAAAAATTTTATTCATTTTTGTAAAACCTTATAATTTATTCTAAATTTTGAGCTTTTATAATGTTTTTAAAACACTTTAAAAATAAAAAACCCTACTCATACCTAAAAAAGCCAAAACCTTATAAAATAGAGTATTTTATAGGGTTTTGAACTTGTAAGAAATTTATTTAATCATCTTCAAAAATTTCTGCGTTAAATAAATTATCTATGTAATTTACTTGAATATCATTTGGAGTATAAAGTGCAAATAAATCTAAAATCATTTTATATTTATAATCACTACAGAATTCATCAATTAATTGAAGTAAACTATAATCTTTATATTTACTACTTTTTGTGGCTTTTAGGATTAAAAGAACTACAGATATATGATCTTCTGAAAATTCTTCAATCACTAATTTTTTAGTGTGTATATATACTGGATTAAGAACATATTTTATACAAGTTAAATTTTTTAAAACCTCTTCATCATCAATTTTAGTAACTATACTTTTAATTAAAGTTTTTACTTCTGGTTCTTCTTTGATATTCAAGTGAATTACTAAAAGCCTATATACAATATCTCGTAATTTGTTTAATTTTTCAATGTTCATTATATTGTCTCCTTTTTCTCAACTTCAATCCAGACCCTATAAATCAATGAATGAGAAACCTCAAATTTATGAGATTTTTTTAGAAACTCTGAGATTTCTCTGAAACTCATATGTTTTTTTTCTTTTAGTTCTTTTACTACAGACCAATATGTTAATAACTTCTTATTTTTTTGGTTTTTATTTACTTTTTTATTATTGATTCTAATTAAATTTAGTTCAGTTTCATTTTGTGAAATAAAAAACTTTTCAATAGATATAATTAATGCTGCAAGTGTAAGAGTTGCATTATCATAATTTTTATTATTTGAATTTAGTATATGAAAAATA
>JAQVLW010000012.1 GCA_028703945.1 Aliarcobacter sp.
ATTATGTTTTTAAGATTTAAATTAAATCTATTTCCTTTTTCTAAAGTATCAATATTTATGGCAATTTTATTTTTATCACAAAACTCTTTTACCATGGCTAACCCCAAACCAAAACCATCTTTTGAAGAGTCTTCTTGAAAATATTTATCAAAAACTATAAAAAGATTTTTTGTATCAATTTGTTCACCAGTATTAAAAATAGATAAAATCGGACTTTTATAACTTATTTCTACTAATGGATTATCTTTTATATTATATTTTATAGCATTTGAAATTAGATTATCCATTGTTTTTTCAAAACCATTTATATCAGTTAATATAAGAATATTGGGAATATTAACTACTATTTTTATATCTTTTTTTATATCATCAAATTTATCACAAGATGTGAAAATTATCTCATCTAAATAAAACTCTTGTTTATCAATTTTATCTATCTCTTTTTTGATATTATATTCCATATTTTCATACAATTTTAAAAGATTATTACTAGCTTGATTGATTCTTTCTAATCGTTTTATACTTTTTTCATCAGTTATTGTTTTTTGTAAAAGTTGAGTATTCATCTTAATAGTTGAAACAGGAATATTTAACTCGTGAATTGTCTCTTTTATGCTTTGTTCTAATTTTTCATCACTTTTAAATAAAGGCTTTAAAACAGACACTGAAAAACTCAAAAAAATCCCTAGTCCAATAATCACTGACGGCATAATAATATATATATAATTTTCTTGATTTAATCCAAATAAAGAGATAAAAAAATAATTTAAATAAAGAATAATTATCAAAGAAAAAGTAAAAATCATTGAAATTGAGATTAAAAAATCTCTTTTTTTAGAATTCAATTTTATAACCTACACCTTTGATATTTAAAATTGTATCTTTATCAAATAGTTTTTTTAATTGATTAATATAAACCCTAATAGAACCCTCACTATATTCTTGACTTGTCGACCAAAGTTTTGAGATAATCATCTCTTTTGTTACAATTTCTCCTTTATTTTCAACAAAAAGTTCCATAAGTTCCAGAACTTTCACAGGAAGATTTAAATCAATTTTATTTTTATAAACTCTTTTATTTAGTGGATTATATGTAAGTGTATTTGAGAGTTTTATAATGTCAAATTGTTTTTTATTTCTTTTTAATAAAGCTTTTATTCTCAAAAGCAATTCATCCAAATCAGCTGGTTTTTTCAAATAATCATCACAACCATTTAAAAAAGCAGTTTGTAAAGTATCTTTATCTTTGTATGAAGTTAGAAAAATAGATGGAGTATCATCTCCTGAAGTTCGTAAATGTTCTAAAAGTTCTAAACCATTTATTTTAGGTACATTTATATCAAAAATATATAAATCATAGTTCTTTTTAAAATTTAATTCCAAACACTCTTCACCATCAAATGCAATATCAACTTCAAAACCCTCATCACTCAAAAAATCTTCAACTGTTGAAGCAAAAAGTTCATCATCTTCTAAAACTAAAATTTTGTACAAATTTTTCCCTTTTATAACTATTATATTGATTATATTTGTTTTTTGTTAAATAATTGATAATTCCAAATATTTCCAGTGTAATTAATGTTAATTTGATACAATTAAAAAATAAAATAATTTTTAGGATAGTTAATGGCAAAAAATCTGCTTTTGTTCTTTGCATTTTTAGTACTTGCATATATTGTAATTTCTTTTGAAAACTTTACAGTAATTTTAAGTGGAATTGCAATTTTTTTAATTGGTATGTTTTTTATGCAAGATGGATTTAAACTACTATCTGGTGGTGTTTTGGAAAAGTTACTTCAAAAATTTACAAGTAACACATTTTATGCAATCCTTACTGGATTCTTTTCAACCACACTTGTTCAAAGTTCATCAATCGTCTCTTTGGTTGTTATCTCTTTTTTATCTGTTGAATTATTAACTTTAGTTCAAGGTATAGGAATAATTTTTGGTTCAAACCTTGGAAGTACAACAACAGCATGGATAGTTTCAAGTTTGGGAGTGAATGTAAAAATTTCTATTTATGCAATGCCTATGATTTTATTTGGGGTAATACTTAGATTTTCAAAAAATAATACTTATAAAGGAATTGGATATGTTCTATTAGGATTAGGTTTTATTTTTCTTGGTATTTCTTATATGAAAGATGGCTTTGATATATTAAAAGATTCTTTAGATCTGTCTTCATATTCAATGGAAGGGGCTTTAGGAATTATTATTTATATTTTAATTGGAGCAGTTGCTACGATAATTATGCATTCAAGTGGTGCAACATTAGCTATTATAATTACAGCTTTAAGTGCTGGAAGTATTATTTATATAAATGCCTTAGCTTTAGTGATAGGAGCACATATTGGAACAACTTTTACAGCAATTCTTGCATCGTTAGCTTCAAATGAAAATGGTAAAAGAGTAGCTTTTGCACACTTTACTTTTAATATTATCACTGCAACAATAATAACTTCTTTTATCTACCAATTTCAAAATTTAGTTGATTATTTAGCACCTTATTTGGGAATAAGTAAAAACAACTATACTATGAAACTTGCACTATTTCATACAATATTTAGTTTAGTGGGAATCATTCTTCTTGCACCTTTTATAAATCAAATTGAGAAATTATCAAAAAAATTCATAAAGAAAAAAGTATCAGCCCTATCAAAACCAAAATATCTTATGGATTCAAATTTAGCTCTTCCTGATACAGCAATTGTATCTATTAGAAAAGAAACCATAAACCTTTATGAAAGCTGTCAAAAAGCGATGCTTCATGCTTTAAACCTTCATACAAGTAATCTAAAAACAAAAGAAGATTTAAAACTACAAATGAACGAAGAAGTTGCAAAAATAGATACAAATATTGATGAAATTTATCACTCAAATTTAAAAATTATTTATAGCGAAATCATAAAATATGCTTCTTTTGCTCAAGAGAATATGACAAGTATCCAACAACAAGAAGTGGCAGACATAAAAAAAAGTGCAAAACTTATTGTTGAAGTATTAAAAGATACAAGAGATATTCAAAAAAATGTTAATTTTTATCTAAAAAGTAAAAATGATTATATAAAACAAGAGTATAATTTACTAAGAAAAGAATTAGCTACCATTTTAATAGATATAAATTTACTTGATAGTAATGAAACGCAGTTGGAAAAACTAACTCAATTAGAAGTTATAAAATCAACTCTTATAGCAAATGATTTATCAAATACGGGGAAAATTGATACTTTAATTAGAGAAGATAAAATCAAAGCTACAATGGCTACTTCATTAATAAATGATAGCGCCACTGTTTATTCTATACAGAAAAAATTAGTTGAAATGGCAAGTATGTTATTTTTAAATAACAACCTACTAAAAGAAATAGGAGATACACAAAAATGAATCTAGATAAAATTGTTTCAAAAATTAAAAAATATCTAAAAAAAGAATCATTAAAAGACTCTAAGAAAGAAAAAGTAAAAGAGATAATTGAAATATTATCTCAGAAAAAAGTAAAATTAAGAAAAGAATTAAAAGAAACAACCAGTGAATCTGAAAAAGAAAAAATTCAAAAAGAAATTAATGCTGTAGTAAAACTTATTGAAAAAAGTAATACTCTCATTTAAAATAGTATAAAAATATCAAGGAAAGCTATTAAGCTTTTCCATCAAAATTGTTTTCTATTTAAAATCTTTAAAGTTTTGTCTTAAAGCTTCGTAAGCTACAATTGAAACAGAGTTTGCGATATTTAAGCTTCTAGCTTCATTTGTCATAGGAATAGTGATACAAGTTTTTAAACTTTTATCTAAAATAGCTTGTGGAAGTCCAGCATCTTCTCTTCCAAAATAAAAATAATCCCCTACTTCATAACTTGCTTCAAAATAAACTTGTTTTGTTTTTGTAGTTGCTAAAAAATGTCTATCATTAAATGGATTTTTTGACCAAAAATCTTCTATGTTTTCATACTCTCTAACATCTAATTCAAACCAATAATCAAGCCCTGCTCTTCGAACTTCTTTTTCTGTAATAGCCCCAAAACCATAAGGTTTGATTAAATGTAAAGTACAATTAAGTGCAAAAGCGAGTCTTCCAATAGTTCCCACATTTCCAGGAATTCGTGGTTCTAATAAAACTATATTAAACATTATAAAATTACCGTTTTATTTCCATGAACAAAAACTCTATCATGTAATAACATTTCAAATGCATTTGAAAGTACGATTTTTTCTACATTTCTTCCTGCATTTCTCATATCTTCCCAAGAATAACTATGGTCAACTCTTACCACATCTTGAAATATAATTGGACCTTCATCCAAATCACTTGTAACATAATGGGCAGTTGCTCCAATAATTTTAACACCTCTTTCGTGTGCTTGTTTATATGGATTTGCTCCTATGAATGCTGGTAAAAATGAGTGATGAATATTTAAAACTTTTTTAGGGAAAGCATCTACAAATTTTGGAGTTAAAATTCTCATATATTTTGCAAGAACAATTAATTCAGGCTCATATTCATTGATTTTAGCAATCATTTTATCTTCATGATCTTCTCGGCTCATTCCATCTGCGCTAATACAAGTAAAAGGAATATTGAACTTCTCAACTAAATCTTTTAAGTGGTCATGGTTTGCAATAACTGCTTTGATATTTGCATTTAATTCACCTGCAATATATCTAATTAATAAATCACCTAAAACATGAAACTCTTTAGTTGCTAAAATAACAACGTCTTTTTTCTCTTTTTTGTTTAGTTTGATTGAAGCCCCATCAGGTAAAACTTCCGTTAATTCTTTTAATAATATATTTTTAGAAACTTTTCCAGAAACTATACTTCTCATAAAAAACTTTTTTGTATCTGGATCAACATACTCAGCATTTTGTTCTATATTTAGATTGTTTGCAAAAAGAACTTTTGAGATGTTATAAACAAGTCCTTTTGAATCTTCTGTGTCAATTAAAAGTATATACTCTTCCATTTTTATCCTATTTATTATTCAAGCTTAAATTTTTTAAAGCCCGAATAATAACATTTTATAGATTAATAGATAATTCGGCTTATATCATAGAAGCTAGTTTTTCTCTATATTTTTCTAAATCAAAATCTTTAACTCTAGCAACTCCTGTTTCAACAGCACCAAGTGCAACAGCTGATGATACTTCAACCATCAATCTTTTATCAAAAGGAATTGGAATAATATACTCTCTTCCATAAGTTAAATTACCAAATGAAGCTATTAAATCAGGTGTCATAGGTTCTTTTGTAAGATTGGCAATAGCCTTTGCTGCTGCCATTTTCATATGCATATTTATTTTTCTTGCTTGTACATCTAAAGCACCTCTAAAAATAAATGGGAAACCTAATACATTGTTTACTTGATTTGGGAAATCTGATCTTCCTGTTCCTACGATTGCTTTTGGTCTTACAGCTTTTACTTCTTCAGGGAAAAGCTCAGGAGTAGGATTTGCAAGTGTAAAGACAATTGGTTCTTCACTCATAAGTTTTATATGTTCAACTGTAAAAGTTCCAGGTTTTGATAATCCTAAAACCATATCAGCATCTCTAAAAGCATCTTCCATACTTACAGCATCACTTGAAGTAATAAACTCTTTTTTATACTTATTTATATCTGTTCTTCCTTTGTGAATTACACCTTTAGAATCACACATAATTAAGTTTTTAACTCCAAGTTCTTTATACATAATAGAACAAGCAATAGCAGCAGCCCCAGCTCCCACAACTACAATTTTCATATCTTCAATTTTTTTATTTAACATTTCAGAGGCATTCATTAAAGCAGCACTTGTAATAATTGCAGTTCCATGTTGGTCATCATGCATAACTGGAATTTCAAGTTCTTCTACTAATCTTCTTTCGATTTCAAAACACTCAGGTGCCTTAATATCTTCAAGATTTATTCCACCAAAAGTAGGAGAAATAGCTTTTACAACAGCACAAAATTTATCAATATCTTTTTCATCAACTTCAATATCAAAAACATCAACAGCTGCAAATTTTTTGAATAGTACAGCTTTACCTTCCATAACTGGTTTTGATGCAAGTGCACCAATATCACCAAGTCCTAAAACAGCCGTTCCATTTGAAATAACAGCAACTAAATTTCTTTTTGCTGTAAATTCATAAGCTAACTCTGGATTTTTTTCAATCTCTTCACAAGGAAATGCAACACCAGGCGAATACGCTAATGATAAATCTCTTTGTGTTTCCAATCTAGTAGTTGTTGCAATTGCAACTTTTCCTGGAGTTGGACCCCTGTGATACTCTAATGCTTCTTCTTTTGTAACTTTTGCAGTCATATTTTCCCTTTTAATTATTATTTCATTATAAAATTTACAAGATAGTAACAAAAAGAAACTTAAATAGATAAATTTTATAAATTAATACTTATAATTAAAATATTTAAACAACTTATGTAAAATTTATATAAGTTTTTTATCCACTAAACTTATAACTCCTGAAAACCTACCTGTTTTAGGATTTTTTCTAAAAGAAAAATATGGTTCATTTGAACATTTTGTACAAATATTTGAAACATTTATATGTCTAATTCCCACTTCTTCTAAAAGCATAATATTAATTCCTTGTAAATCAATATTTTTCCCAATACAATATTTCTCTCCAAAAGATGTTTTTACAATAGCTAATAATTCATCACTTACTTCATAACAACAAGATTGAATTGATGGTCCAAAAATCACTTTTATATTATTTACATTACAACCTAATTCATTTATCATCTTATTTGCTGTAATTTGTGCAATTTTTAAAAAAGTCGAGTTTCTTCCTGCATGAACAGCTGCAATCACACCTTGAATCTCATCAAAGAATAAAATAGGAATACAATCAGCTACCATAACCATCAAAGGAAGATTTTTTTCTTTTGTAATTATTCCATCACAATTTTCTATAATTTTTGGTGAGTTTTTATCTACTATTTGAATATTATTCCCATGAACTTGGTTCATATAAACTAAATCTTCATCTTTATATTCCATAATATTTGCTACTGTTTGTCTATTTTTATCAACATTTTGTTTTAAATCATCTACTAAATATGATAAATTCCCATCTTCTATTGTACTAAAGTAATATTTAACTTGATTCATAATTTCTCTTTTATTAGGTTTTGATATAATTTAGCAAAATTTTAATGATTTATTGGTTAAGGATAAGTATGAATAGATTTGATAATGTAGCACACGACTGGGAAGCAAAAACCTCAAGAGTACAAATAGCAAAATCAAGCGTTGATAATATAAAAGAAATAGTAGATTTAAAACCTAATTTTAAAATCTTAGATTATGGCTGTGGAACAGGACTTATAGGTTTTGGATTAAGTAATGAAACAAATACAGTTCTTGGAATGGATTATTCAAGTGGAATGGTTGAAAAGTTTAATGAAAAAGCAAAAGAGCTAAACTTTACAAATATAAGCGCAATTAAACACGATATAAACAAAGAAGATTTACCAAAAAATGAGTTTGATTTAATAGCAATTTCAATGACACTTCATCATATAAAAGATACCAATATGTTTATAAAAAAAGCAAGAAGTGCTTTAAAAGATAGTGGATATTTGTGTATAAATGACCTTGTAAGCGAAGATGGAACATTTCATAGTGAACATAAAAATGAAGGAGTTGAGCATTTCGGATATGACAAAGATGAACTTTGCAAGATTATTAAAAATAATAATTTTGAAGTAATTGAGTATAAAATAGTTTATACAGATGATAGAAACACTAGCCAATACCCAATATTTCAAGTTATTGCAAAAGCTATTATGTAAAATAATATAAATAATATAAATATAAAAGGACATAAAAATGAAGGAAAATAATACTGGATTTTTAAAAAGAGCAGATGCCTTTATAGCACTTGCAAATGAACAACTAAACCAAAACCTAACTCAAGGGGAAATAAGTGCATCATTTATGTATGGATCTGCAAGATTTAGTGCATGGATGGCAGCATCTTCTTTTGAATCAGCTGAAGATATGAAAGCAGAAAAAGATCAAGTTATGGAATATTTTATGCAAGAGTACAAATTAGCATTAGAAGAGCATTTAGATAATCATATTCAAAATTTTGATTTTTCTAAAAAATAAATTCAAATAAGGGAACAAATGTCTAATATGAAAAATCAATTTGTAATCTTTGGAAATCCAGTTAAACACTCAAAATCTCCTCAAATGCAAAATGCAGGATTAAAACATATAAATTTTGATGGAAATTATAAAAAGCATCATTTAGTTGATGGAAATACAATAAAAGATGTATTTTTACAAAACAACTATATAGGGGCAAATATAACTGTTCCACATAAAGAAGATGCTTTTGTAAATGCTGATGAAGTAAGAGGATTAGCAAAAGAGATAAAAGCTGTAAATACTTATATAAATGAAAATGGAAAAGTAGTAGCTTATAACACAGATGCACCTGGATTTTTAAAAGCAATTGAGAGTTTTGGAACTATTAAAAATGTTTTACTTTTAGGAGCGGGAGGAACAGCAAAAGCAATCGCCCTAGCCTTAAAATCGAAAAATATAAATGTAACTGTTTTAAATAGAAGTGAAGGGAAACTTGATTTTTTTAAAGAACATCAAATTCAAAGTTTTTCATGGGAAAATTTTGAACCACAAACTTATGACTTAGTTGTAAACTCAACAAGTGCTGGACTAAAAGATGAATATTTACCTTGTGATAAAGAAATCTTAGAAACAGTTTTTAAAAATGCAAAATTTGCTTTTGATTGCGTGTACGGAAAAATAACGCCATTTTTAGCACTTGCAAGTGAAAATGAACTTGAAATAAAAGACGGCGAAGATATGCTTTTATATCAGGGTGTTTTAGCATTTGAATATTTTACGAGAACAAAAGCAGATGATAATTTAATTGAATCGATGAGAAAAGGTTTAAAAGGAGAATAAGTTTTTTTCTATAAATAATTTCAAAAAGAAGAAATATAAAATGAATAAAATTATAAAGCTTTGTGGAACTGAAAAAAGCTATATTATCTTACCCGAAGATAAAAAATTAGAATCTCCTCAAATTTATTTTTGCAATAGTTGCCAAAGAGAAACTAAAGAGAATATTTTTTTATGTTACCCTAAAATTAAAGATAAAAAATATTTAAAACAATAATCTTTGATTATTGTTAATCTATTTGTTATAATATATGCACACTTAAAAATAAATATTATTAAAATGTATTAAAAGAAAGGATTATTAATTTTGAAAAAAAGAAATCATATTAAAAAAATATCAAATTATGCAATGGTCGGTGGATTAGGTTCCCTTCTTATTGTAGGACTTGTTGGATGTGGTGATAGTTCAAATGATAAAAATCAACAACAAAATAAAGCACAAAGTGATGCTTTTACAAATGCAAGTCAAAAAGAAGGCGCTTTTGTAATTGTAGAAGAATCAGCAGATGGTAAATATAAAATTGCAGACGAATTTCCAGCGGCAAAAACAACTATTGTTTTAAGAAAACCTGATGGAAGTGAGAAAATATTAACTCAAGCAGAAATAGATAAATTAGTAAAAGAAGAAGAAGTAAAAATAGATGCAGGAACTTCACCTCTTACGAATCCAAAGGCAAATGCAGAAGTAGGTAGTGGTGGAATGGGTCTTGGGGGAGTTTTATTATCTTCAATTGCAGGTGGGATGATTGGTTCTTGGCTTGGTAATAAACTATTTAATAATCAAAATTTTCAAAATCAAAGACAAACTCAATATAAATCACCTCAAACATATAGTAAATCTCAAGGTTCATTTACAAAATCACCTGCATCAACAGGAACTTCAGGTGGAGATAAAAAAAGTGGATTTTTCGGTGGGAATAATAATTCAAATACAAGTTCTTCATCTTCTACTTCAAAATCTTCTTCTTTCTCATCTCCATCAACTACAAGTACAGGAGGTTGATTATGAAATTAGAAAAATTAAAACCATTAAGTGATGAATATTTAGAATCAATAGGTTTTGTATGGCACACAGATAGCGATAATTCATCTTATGTTAGTGATGAAATAGTGGTAATCAATGAAAATGAAGCAAATGCTTATTATGAAGCAACAAATGAATTATATGATATGTTCGCAGAAGCTGGACAATATGTAATTGATAATGATTTATTTCATGATTTAAATATTCCTTTTAATTTAGTTGAAATGATAAAAGAATCATGGGAAAATGACGTTCACTGGCATCTATATTCAAGATTTGATTTAGCAGGTGGAATAGATGGTAAACCTATTAAATTAATTGAATTTAACGCAGATACACCAACTTCACTTTTTGAAACAGCAATTATTCAATGGGCAATGTTAAAAGCAAATGGTCTAGATGAAGCTAGTCAATTTAATAATCTTTATGAAGCACTAAAAGATAACTTTAAAAGAATTATTACCCTTGATACTGATATTGAAAAGTTTGAAGAGCATTATTCTAATCTTGGTTGGAAAATATTATTCTCTTCAATTTCAACTTCAAGTGAAGATATAAATACTACAAAACTTTTAGAACATATTGCGAGTGAAGCTGGATTTAATACAGATTTTGAATTTATAGAAAATGTTCAATTTAGTGATGATGGAATTTTTAAAGATGATGAACTTTTTGAATTTTGGTTTAAATTAATTCCTTGGGAAAATATTGCCATTGAAGAGAGTGAATTAGCTTTGATTTTAACTGAAATTATAAAAGAGAAAAAAGCAATTATTTTTAATCCTGCCTATACTTTGATGTTCCAATCAAAAGGGTTTATGAAGATTTTATGGGATTTATATCCAAATCATCCCCTACTTTTAGAAACTTCTTTTGAACCTTTAATTGGAAAAAAACATGTAGAAAAAAGATGTTTTGGAAGAGAAGGTGCTAATACTAAAATCATAAATAGTGATGGAAGTATTGATGAACAAACTGATGGGGTTTATGAAGGTCATAAAGCAATATATCAAGAATATGTAGAATTCCCAAGAGATTCAAATGGAAACTATTATCAAGCTGGAGTATTTTTTGCCTATGAAGCTTGTGGATTAGGATTTAGACGTGGTGGAAAAATCTTAAATAATATGTCAAAATTCGTGGGTCACATCATAAAATAATAAAAAGGCTTATTGTAATAGCAATAAGCCAACTTACATATAAAAATCATTACACAAAAAACATACAATTTATTGAAATAATGTAAAAAATTAGAATTAAAAGTAGAATAATGAAAATATTAATATTAGTAAGTATCCTTTGTGTAAGTTTATTTAGTTGGGATTTTAACTACAATGAACTTACAGAAAACGAAACAAAACTAACAGAAAAACTTATAAAAATTGGTGAACCTCATGGTTTAGGACTAGAACTCGCTGCTATTGGAATAATAGAAACAAGATTAGGAAAATATGAATCAAACAATAACTATATTTGTGGTATACATCAAATTAATACAAAAATAGCTATGAAAAGAATCGGAAGTAATGGAGATAAAAATAAATTTTGTAATGAAATAAATACAAATAAAAATCTTAGCTCAATCCTTGCATTAAATGAATTAATTTATTGGAAAAAATACACAAGAAATAATATTAAAAAAATGATTACAAATTATAACTCTGGATTTGAAAAATCTAGTCATAGTGATGAATATTTAAGAAGATTTATGATTGTTTATAAAGAATTAAAAAAAGAAAAAGTATTACATGGATAATTTAAAAAAAAGAAAAAGAAATAAATTTTTCTTTTTATAAGTAACACATGGTGCCCGTGGTCGGACTCGAACCGACAAGCCGTGAAGCGGTTGATTTTGAATCAACTGAGTTTACCAATTTCTCCACACGGGCTTTAAAGTTATAAAAGGCTAAAAAGCCTTTTATAAAAAATTATTTACCAGATACTGCTTCTTTTAAAGCTTTACCAACTTTAAATTTAGCAACAGTCGTAGCTGCAACATTAACAGTTTTGTCAGTTCCTGGAACTTTAGCTGTTCTAGCCGCTCTATCAGCAGTTGTAAACGTTCCAAATCCAATAAAGCTTACAGATTCTTTTTTTACTAATGCCTCTGTAATTGTATCTAATACAGCCTCAACTGCACCCTTTGCATCTTTTTTAGATAAACCAGCTTTTGCAGCTACTGCGTCGATAAATTCTGCTTTGTTCATGGATGAACTCCTTTTATAAAATTTAATTGTGAAAACTTTATAGTATTTAAGCTTTGAAATAGCTAAAATTAGGGCATTTCATCGATAAATAAGAATAATTATAAGCAAATATATAAATTTTTTATTCAAAAGAGGTTTTTATACTCAAAAGTCGACAAGAATTTTCTAAAATAGCAATCTTTTTTACAAGCTCATGAATATCCCTATCATAAACATAAGTACCTATTCCTTTTATCACCATTATATTATTATCTGACTCTTTTAAATACTTTGTAATTTCTAAAGCATTTCTTTTATACCAAGTTGAAAAATCACCTGGATTATAAATTGAAATCTCTCCAAATGTTACCTTTCCAAAGAAATCTTCAAAAACTATTTTGTCATGTTCAAAAGTATATGCCGTTGTATAAATAGGCATTCCAAAAGCTATATATTTTGCTTCATGAATATTTGCGTAAATTGTTGCATGAATATGTGATTCCATACTTGCAATATGCCATCTATAATCTTGTTTACTAATATTTAAACTACAAAATGAATTCTCATCCATTTCATCAAAAATTGCATCACTTGTATTAATCATAAAATCATGTTGATCAATCTTTGCAGATATTGAGCCATGATAAATACCAAAGAAATTCTTTCTAAACATTGTTAAAGATAAGTCAGCGAGTAATTTCACAGTAGATTTATCAACCATTTTAAAAGCCTTAAATATATTTTGGATATTATATACTAATTTAAATAAGGACCGTTTTAATGAATATCCCACACATCCCTGTTTTGTATAAAGAAACATTAGAAACTTTCAAAGATATAAATGATGGATATATAATAGATTGTACAACAGGGTTTGCAGGTCATAGTAGTGGATTATTAACTTCTAATGAAAATGTAAAATTAATTTGTAATGATCAAGATGATGAAGCTTTAGAATTTAGTAAAAAAAGATTAGAACCATATACTCAAAGAGTTATTTTCAATAAAGGTAATTTTGAACATGTCATTGATACGTTTAAAAATTATGAAATTAGAGGTATTCTTGCAGATATTGGAGTCTCTTCTTTGCAACTTGATAAATTAGATAGAGGGTTTGGTTTTGATAGCAATACTTTAGATATGAGAATGAATCAAAACCAAAGCTTAGACGCAGCAACTGTTGTAAATGCATATTCTTTAGCTGAACTTGAAAGGGTTTTCAAAGATTGTGGAGAAGTTAGAGAATATAAAAAAGTTGCATCATTAATCTTAAATAATAGACCTTTTACAAGTGCAAAAGAGATTTCAGAGCTTTTAGGCAAAAAAATGTCAAAAGGGAAAATTCACCCAGCAACTCTACCTTTTCAAGGAATTAGAATAGAAGTAAATGATGAACTTGGTGTTTTAGAACGACTTTTTGATTCTTTAGAAAATGCAAAATTTAAAAATTGTATAGTTGCAATCATTTCCTTTCATTCATTAGAAGATAGAATTGTAAAGAATTATTTTAAAAAATGGACAAAATCTTGTATTTGTCCTAATGGTGTTTTTAGATGCGAGTGTGGAAATAATCATGCTTTAGGTAAAATTATAACAAAAAAACCTATAATTCCAACTGCGCTTGAAATTAAACAAAACCCGAGAAGTAGAAGCTCAAAATTAAGGATTTTTAAATTTGACTAAGTTAAATGCTAGCAACTCATTGTTTATGGTTTTCGTACTATTGTTTATTGCGCTATTTTTGTATTTTCCTAAAATATATTTAAGAAGTAATATTTATTATACAAGTAAAGATATAAATAGATTATATGCACATTATATTTCGCTACAAGAGGAAAATATTTTTTTATCACAACAACTTGAAGATATGAAATTCAAAAATCAAATTATTGATTCTCTGTTATTTAATCCTCTGGAACAAAATAAACAAAAATAATAAAAATTTTATTTATAAAATAACTATTCCTTGAATTTTATTTAGTATATTTGTATCTTCATCAAAGTCTTTAATACCTTTTCCTGGTTCTAAAGTCGTAACCGTTGCTTTTCCTATGATATGTCTGTATTTTTTACCATTACTATCTTTTAATCTTACACTCCACATATTATGTAAAACCAAAGGTTCATTTTCTTTGATTCCAATATAAAGCATAATATGACCTTTTAAATATACTAAAGTAGAAAAAGGAACACCATTATTTTTGATAAACTCTTTTTTCTCATTATTTGTTAAGTTTGACATATCAAGATATTTTCCATTTGAAAGTTGTGCTTTTGAGTTTCTATGTAAAAATTTTCCAAAAGTTGCAAAATAATCTTGAGTAAAACTAGAACAATCTCTATTATTTAACAATCCACCCCAACCATAAGGTTCATCAATTAATTGTTTTGCTATTTTGATTCTATTTTCAGAATTAAAAGTAAGTGGCATAGATTCAACTTCATCATTATTTAGGTCAATATATGAAATATAAGCATTTTGATTATCATCTTTTTTTGCAATTATATATCTGTTATTTTTTTTAGGAAATATAGTAGCAACTTTTACATATTCTCTAAATATTGGGTCATAAATTGGGAATTTTTCTTTTACAGAAACAAAATAATTTGAAGTTTTAAACTCTTGAATGAAATCATTATCAACATAAGCAATAGTTCCTATTTCAACCCAACCACCAACTGTACTTGATTCTATATAAGCCCAAGCTCTATCTTTTGATAAATGAGAAACTATTATAGGAGTATTGATTTTGAGTGAAGAGTTTTGATTGTAATCAAAGGGAAAACCTTCTCCTGGCTGAGTTGGGTCATAAAACATTGGTGAGTTTGTAGGAAGGACTCTAATATTTACATTTTTTAAAGTTATTGCCTTTTTTACTAAAATATTATAATCATTAAAATTCGAATTTTCTATTTGTTTATCAAACCAAGAAGCTGTTGCTAATTGATGATTTTCTAAATAAACTTTTTTATTTTTATAAGATTGTCCCCACATAGCTTCTAATTTTGGAAAAGAAACTTTTGTTGAATTCCAAGGTTTGAAATATTTATTAAAAAAATCCTTCGAAACTTCCGTAGAATTAAAAGAGTTATCATTTGCTGTTGTTGCTAAAACTTCTATATCACTATTTTTTACTTGTGATAACACAGGCTCTTTTACAGAACAAGCACTAAATAATAAAGTTATAACTAAAATAAGTAATACTTGTTTGTATGATTTACTCATTTCTATCCTTTGTATAATATTAATTTTTCATTAATTGTACCATTTTATGGTTAAAAATCTTGACTTATAAGTATAAAAGACAAGTTCTTTTCTTTTAGTAATTTATTGTTATAGTAAAGAAAATTTCTTAGGAAAATAATATGTACAAACTCTCAATAAATAAAGATTTATTTGATAATATTTTATTAAAAAAGATTAGAATATTAGAAAAAGAAAATACAAATTATTGGAAGAAAGAACTGCTTGAACCTATAATAATTGATGATAAATTAACATATAAAATTAAACAATTTGAGAAAGTAATTCTAACAAATGGACTAGGTGAAGATAAACCTCAAATGACTATTGAGTGCTTAAGAGTTGATTATTCATTAGAAAATAACTGTTTTGAATTTCATCTAGGGAAAATACTAGAAAAGAAAAATACAGCTATTAATGAAACTCAAAAAGATGTTTTAATTGAACAATTATTAAAAGAAAAAGAAGAGTTGGAAAATATTTTAATAGAGATTAGAAATAGTAAAATCTTCAATAACTAGAAATTATTCTAGTTATTAAAATAATAAATTATTTGATGATTGTATCAGCAATTTCATTCATAGTAGCTTCAGTCATATCTTTTACTTGACCTACCATTAAACCTTTTTGAGCTCCACCATAAGTTCCAGCTTGGTAACCTTTAAGTGCAGAAACTAAATCAGCTTTTGTAAAATCTTTAATGATTTTAGATTTTCCTAAAGCAGCTTTTTCTCCATTTGCACCATGACAAGCAGAACATTTAGCATAAGGGTTAGCAAAAGCAACACATGCAGTTAATAAAGATGCAGCAATAATAATTTTTTTCATAGATAATCCTTTTTTTTGTTCCTATAATTATAATAGAATTTAGATTAGACTTTATTGATTTTAGTCAATATATTTCAAAATAAATTCTTTTTTTAGTTCTTCTTTATTTATTTTATTTTTATCAGAAGAAACTAATGGTAAAGATTTTTTATATATAATTCTTGAAGGAAGCATATATGATGCTAAATGATTTTTTAATTCAAATAAAATTTCACTTGAATTTAGCTCTGTTTTTGCACTATAAGCTAAAACTATTTCTTCTTCTATCTCTTCATTTTGGATTGAAAAAACAGCACATTTCTCAATTTCTTTTATATTTTTTTCGACTACTGATTCAATTTCATAAGGATTTACTCTAAATCCTCTTGTTTTAATCATATCATCATGTCTTGATACAAAATAAAAATATCCTTCTTCATCTTTATAAACATAATCTCCAGTTTTTACAACAATTTCATCACTTAATTGTCCCTCAAGATTAATTACATTTTTTAGAATATCAATAGATTTAAATCTTTGTTCAGTTACGTGTGGAGCGTTCCAGAAGCCTTTATATATGTATCCACCTCTATGGATTAACTCTCCAACAATTCTTGGCGCGCATTCATTTCCATTTTCATCAATTACATATAATTCAACATCAGGAATTGCTTTTCCAATAGATTCAGGTCTAATTTTTAATTGACTAGGATCCAAATAAGTTGATCTAAATGCTTCTGTTAATCCATGCATTGAATAAAATTTAGCATTTATAAAATATTTTTCAATATCACTTATCATTTTGGCTGTTACATTTCCACCTGAAGATGTTATTGTTTTTATATTTTTTAATAATTCACTATTTGGAAGTCTATGTTCTTCTTCATCAAACATTTCAATAATATTTATGGGCATTAAAGGTAAAACTGTGATTTTATCATTGATGATATGATTAAAAAAGTCATTTGGTAATACAAATCTATGAAGTGATAATGTTGCTCTTTTATAAAGTGAACAAAAGATTTGATTTAATCCATAATCAAGATTAAATACTAAAAGTCCTGAAATAACATCATCTTGTTCTAATTTTAAGTATTGAGATACAACACGTGCTGAATCAATTAGATTTCTATGTGAAATAACAATACCATTTGGTTTTCCAGAAAGTCCAAAAGAGTATGTAATAACAGCATTATCATGCCCATTTACATCACAAGAATATGGTTTATTGTAGTATTTATAAATCTCTTCAAAAGATGGTAAATCTTTATGACTTGTTTCATAAGATATTATATGACCAACAAATTTTATCTCTTCAATTGATTCAAGTTTGATTTTATCAGTAATGATACATTTTATATCGCAATCACCAATTATATATTCAACTTGTTCTGGTTTTAACAGTTTTGTTAGTGGAACTAACACATATTGTGTTGATAAAATCGCTAAAATAGCTACAACTTGGTCTATTCCTTTATTTGAATAAATACCTATTCTACTTCCTTTTGGTAAATCAAGTTCGCTTAAATAATAAGCAATTTGATTTACTTTAGTAAAAAGTTCATTATATGTTAATTTTTCATTTCCAAAAAATAATGCAGTTTTCTTTGGGTTTGAGATATTTGCATCTTCTATTAATGTTCTAATACAATTTATTGACATTTTCTCCCCTTATTTTTGTGTAATACCTAGTGTCCAAATATCATAATTTGAATCTAAGATAATAGATGGATGAATATCTGAAGTTAAAATCTTTTTATAGAAAAATGAAATAATATCCTCAGCTTCTTCAAAACTTAATACTTTTGTAATTCCACCTGTTAATACAATAGATTTTAGTAGATTTAACTTTAATTTTATATATAAAGGATGGGCTTCACTAACTTTGTATAAAACTAAAAAAATTGCTAATTGCATTAAAATTCGCAGATTTTTAGGACTATCTTCATTAAAAATATTTTCTGTAACTTTTAGGTGAGCTAATAATTCATAAACAAATTCATTGTTTTTAGCTGCAAATATTAAAGACTCTTTTGATTTATAAACTCCAAGTTTTTTGAAAACTAATCTATCATATTCATTTTCTGTAACCATATTATCATCGGATAAATCTTTTGAATAGTGAATATCAGTTGTTGCTCCACCAATATCTATTAAAATAAATGGATTAACAACTGCAAACTTACTATCTATAAAAGGTAGAGTTTTATTTACAATATATGGAGTTGAAAATATTTGATTTGAAGTTAAATCGTATAAATGTTTAATATCTTCTTTCCCTTCAATATCAGCTTGATAAAGGTTTGTTAAATATTGTTTTAAAGGCTCTTCAACAACATGAAGTTTATTGTTTATAATATTTTCAACAACAACTAAATTTTGAATATTTGCTTTTAAATAATCAGCATCTTGGCAGGACCCTGCAAATACGATATTTGAAAATCTTAAATTTTCTAAATAGTTAAATAGTTTATCATCAAATACATTATTTACACTATTTATTCCACCAACAAGAATAACAACATCAATTAAATCACTTGGAATTGAAGTAGTTTCAATATCTTGATATAAAACTGTATTAATAATATTTATTCCAGAGTTATAAGCAATATTTGTTGCAAATTTTAATGAAAAAGAGTTTGTAATTCCAATAATTAAAGTTGTTAATCCACCATTTGCAGATGAACAAATAAATACTTCATCTTTTTTGAATTTAGAGATAGTATCAGAGCATTTTGATAATAAATCATCATAAATATCTTTGTTAAAATCCCTAAAATGTTGTTCAACTTGATTGTTAGCACAAACTTTAAAATATGTACTTCCAATATCTATTAATAATTTATTTTGGCTCATTGCATAATTCCTATATCATGGATAATATCATTTACTATTGATGAAGCATCTTTGTTTAAGTCACATTGAGCTTTTTCATATTCAAAACATCTATCAGAAATTGGAAGATTTCCTCTTTTTATGATTCTAATATTTTTATTTTTATCTCTTACAGTTACAACTTCATTGTTATTTATAATATGTGGAGAGTAAGGAACATCGATAATTCCTGCTTTTATAGAGTTAAATACTTTTCTCCATAAAGTGTCTGCTTTGTCATTAAATACAGCTTCCATAATAGACATAACTTCACTTGTTACAATCTCTTCTTCTTGCTCATCAGTGATATTTGGAATACCTTGTAACATTTTTAATGTATATTGAGTATTTGCAACAGTTTTTGCATTTGATTCTCGTGTTGGAATACCAAAAGCTTCGTCTCTTGTTTTTGTGATGATTTTATCAGCTCTAACCATTGAAGCAATTACTGTTGAAGTATTGATTAATGACTCTGAATAATCTTTATTTGAAGGGAAAGCTCCCATCCATTGGTGATATACAAGATTTATCATAGCATCACCACAACCAATTTGCTCAGCGTAGTGTTTTGCCATTTTTCTTAGTACATTTGCAGTTACTATATCTTGAATCATAGAACCTGTTTGTGAAAATGATACAGAGAATGATTTAACACCTTCTTCAAGTGATAAAAGCATTTCACAAAGTTGAATTACAATTGTAATACAAGGAGGCACAAGTGTTGCAGTTAATGGACCAAAAGATTCTCTATTGATTGGCTCATTTAGTTTTGAATAATTAGCACAGATTCTTTCAACATATTTCCAATACATAAATGCTTTATCTAATGGGAAGTTTTTTGAATATGGTAAAAGATAAGTTATTGGTCCACCTTCAATTTCAAAAATACCAGAAGCTAATGCAGTTTCGATTAATAATCTTGCATCAGGAGTTCCATGTCTTAGTGAAATTGGTTTATCAAAATGAGTCATCATTTTTCTACTAGTTCGGTATCCATGATTTACAAGTGGATAACCATTCAACATATCAACTTCATTTTCTTCTGAAAGCTTTAGCATTTTTGCACTTGTTGAGTAGTCATTTAATCTTGTATTTGAATCAATTGTACATGGTAATACATCTACATTTGCATCTACGAAAAACTCATAAAGTGAAAACATTTTTTTATAAGTAGGAAATCCGCCTCTTGGCTGAACCAACATCTTCTTTTTATTTTTAAAGTGATGTGAAATAAATAAGTTTTTTGAAGCGCCTTTTATAAACTCTTCAATTTCTGCAAAATCAAAATTATCTGCATATTTATTTTGAACAATGATGTTTCTTTCTTCTTGAAGTAAACTCATTTTCTCTCCTTCAAGTATTTTTCTAATTCATCAAGTCCTGTATTTAAGTCAACCTGGTGAAATACTAAATCAAAACCATAGTTTTTGAATTTTGGAACAATTACACTAGCATCACCCTCACCTACGGCCAAATTTCCACCTAACATAAATACAACATCTTTTAAATTTTTGTATTTTGATTTTAATATTGGTAAATCTCTACACCATCCTTCAGCTTCACCATTTAGTGAAGAGATAAGCAAAACATCAGCATTTGTTTCAATAACTGCATCAATAAACTCTTCAAGGTATGTGTTAACACCTAGATTAAATACCTCAAATCCTCTTGCTTGTAATGATATATCAATGAGTCGATTAGCAACCACATGTATATCATTACCAACTACGCCTATAACTACTTTCATATTTTCTACCTAATATTTTAATGTTTTTGCACATAAAGGCTGTAATAATCTTATCTAAATTTTAGTAAAACTAATTTTATTATGTCCTTATTTTTATAGAAAAACCATATCTTTATAAGTAAGCAGATTTACTATTTAATAACTTAAATTTGTTTATAGTAAAAATTCGTTAAAATAACACCCTTAAAAATAATGTAACCATAGGATAAATTTATGAGTAAAAAAGATATTAAAAAAGTTGTGCTAGCTTACAGTGGTGGGCTTGATACTTCTATTATTTTAAAATGGCTTCAAGATGAATATAATGCTGAAGTTATCACTTTCACAGCTGATTTAGGTCAAGGTGAAGAAGTTGAACCTGCTCGAACTAAAGCAATAGCTTGTGGTATTAAACCTGAAAATGTATTTATATTAGATATTAAAGAAGAGTTTGTAAAAGATTATGTTTTCCCTATGTTTAGAGCAAATGCTATTTATGAGGGTGAGTATTTACTTGGAACTTCAATTGCACGTCCTTTAATTGCTAAAAAATTAATTGATATTGCAAACCAAACAGGAGCTGAGGCTGTAAGTCATGGAGCAACTGGAAAAGGAAATGACCAAGTAAGATTTGAACTTGGTGCACTTGCATTAAGACCTGATATTAAAGTTATTGCTCCTTGGAGAGAATGGGAATTAAATTCAAGAGAAAGTTTACTTGAATATGCAAAAAAACATGGTATTGAAATTGCTCAAAAACATGTTGATGAAAATGGTAATCCAAAAGTTAGCCCATATTCAATGGATGCTAACCTTTTACACATCTCTTATGAAGGTTTACATTTAGAAAATCCAAATAACGAGCCAGAAGAGTCTATGTGGTTATGGACGACAGCACCTGAAAAAGCTCCTGACGTTCCTGAATATTTAACATTAACATACAAAAATGGGGATCCAATTGCTATTGATGGTATTGAAATGACACCAGCTACATTACTTGCAAAATTAAATGAGTATGGAAATAGAAATGGTATTGGTAGAGCTGATATTGTTGAAAATAGATATGTTGGGATGAAAGCTAGAGGTTGTTATGAAACTCCAGGTGGAACTATCATGTTAAAAGCTCACAGAGCAATTGAATCTATTTGTTTAGATAGAGAAGCTGCGCACTTAAAAGATGAGTTAATGCCAAGATATGCTAAGTTAATCTACCAAGGATATTGGTTCTCACCTGAAAGAGAAATGCTTCAATCTGCTATTGATGCAAGTCAAAAACATGTTGAAGGAACTGTTAAAATTAAACTTTATAAAGGAAATGTAACTGTTATTGGTAGAGATTCTATAAAATCTTTATATAATGATGCTTATTCAACTTTTGAAAAAGATGAAGTTTATAACCAAAAAGATGCTGAAGGATTTATTAGACTTAATGCATTAAGATTTATCATCGCTGGTAAAAACCAAAACAGAAACTAATTTATTAAAAATTATCCTTTAAAAGGTGGCTTTTTTAAGTCACCTTTTTTTATTGCATTTTTTTATCTCAAAAGATATAATCTTTAAAAAAACTTTATAGGATAAAAATATGATTTTAAAATTTAAAGAGTTTTACCCAAAAATTCATCCATCTGCTTGGATTGCACCAAGTGCTGATTTAATAGGAAATATTGAAATTAGTGAGGATTCATCTGTTTGGTTTGGATGTGTAATTCGTTCGGATGTAAATGAAGTTAGAATTGGTAAAAATACAAACATCCAAGATTTATCATGTATTCACACAGATACAAATACAAAAACAATAATTGGTGACAATGTTACAATTGGTCATAAAGTTATGCTTCATGGCTGTAAAATCGAAGATAATTGTTTAATAGGAATGAGTGCAACAATTCTTGATAATGCTATTATTGGTGAAGGAAGTATCGTTGGAGCAAATTCACTTGTAACTTCAGGAAAAGTTTTTCCACCAAGAAGTATGATTATGGGAAGTCCTGCTAAAGTAGTGAAGCAATTAACACAAGAAGATGTGGATAAATTAATTGCTCATGCGGCTCATTATGTAGAGTATAAAAATGATTATAGATAAATAATAGGTTTTTAAACCTATTATTTTATATTTGTTTATAGAACTCTTTAATATATTTTGATTCACCTAAAAAAACCAATAAATCATCTTTTTTTACTTGATAAAATGGATCAATTTGCATACTCCAAATACCGCCTATTTTATATGAAATAATTTTTAGATTTTTAAATTCTGATTCAATTTCAGAGATTTTTTTATATATGAAATTATCAGTAGCTACAAATTTTACCATTTTTATTGTATTACTAACATCTATTTCTTCAACTGTCATATTATCAATAAGTTTTTTCACAAGCATTCTTCCTGCGATTTTTTCAGGGTAAATAACTTTAAAAGCCCCTATTTTCGTCAAAATTTCACCATGTGTTGAGTTTATAGCTTTTGCAATAATTGTTTTATTATTTAAATCTTTTAAAGCCATTACTGTTAAAATACTAGCTTCTATATTTTCACCAATACTTACAATTACTGTATTTAAATTATAAATTCCAATTTCTTCTAAAGCTGCTTTACTTGTGCTATCAATTATATAAGCATTATCTACATATTCACTTATTTCTTGTACTTTTTTTTCATCATTATCAGCTGCAATTACTTTTACATCTAATCTTGATAAACTTTTTGCAATATAAAATCCAAATTTTCCTAAACCAATAACAGCTACTGTTTTCATATTATAATTTTTCCTACTGGGTATTTAAAATGTTTTGTTTTTGCTTTTCCAACTAAAATTAATCCAAAAGCAAATACACCTAATCTTCCTGCTATCATTAAAATAATTATGATACTTTTTCCAAAAGTATCAAACTGCTGAGATAAACTCAAAATATCACCATTTCCTGTTGATACACCAACTGTTCCAAAAGCTGAAACTACTTCAAATAAAATCTTTATAAAAGGAAAATTTTGTGTTTCAACCAAAATTAAAACAGTAAAAAGTACAAAAAATGAAGAAGAAATAATAATTGCTAAAGCCTTATTTATCACTTTTTGCTCTATTCTCCTTTTAAAAATACTCGGCTCTTGATTACTTTGCTTTAAAATATAAACTACCGTAATCATTAAAATAGCTACCGTAGTAATTTTCATACCGCCAGCGGTACTTCCTTGCCCTGCTCCTATCATCATAAATAAAGTTGAGAAAAATAAAGATGAGTCCTTTAATGAAGAAAGATCAATACTATTAAATCCAGCTGTTCTAAAATTTACTGATAGAAAAAAAGCATTTAATATTTTGTCATAAAAACTTAATTCTCCAAAAGTTTTTGGATTATCCCACTCTATTGATAAAAATAAAACCATACCAGCTAATATTAAAATAATTGTTCCATAAATCATAATTCTAGTGTGAATAGTAAATCTTTTTGAAAATTTTCTATTTTCATAAATTTCAATCAAAACAAAATATCCTAAACCACCTAAAATTATTAAAAGACAAATGGTAACTAAAGAAATCGTATCGCTTTTATATCCAATTAAAGCATCTGTAAAAAGTGAAAATCCTGCATTATTAAAGGCACTTATACTATGAAATATTCCAAACCAAAGAGCATCAACAAATTCATATTTTTCTAAAAACTGAATTGTTAAAATAGCTGCTCCAACAAATTCTATAAATAATACAAAAAACAAAATCCTTTTCGCAAATCCTCCAACATGAAGGTTTGGCAAATCCATAGATTGTTTCATTGCTATTTTTTCATCAATATTTAATTTTTGTTTAATAAATACAAAAAAGATTATTACCAAAGACATATATCCAATTCCACCAATTTGAATAAGAACTAAAATAATAAATTCTCCTAAAAAAGTAAAGTTTTCAGAAGTACTTGTGACAATTAATCCAGTAACACTCGTGGCACTTGCTGCTGTAAAAAGTGCATCTATAAATTTAAGTTCACCAATATGACAAATAGGTAAACTTAAAAATATAGCTCCAAAAAAGATTATTACTATATAACCTAAAAATATTGATCTTACATATTTATGTTCCATGCTTTTCCTATAATTCTTGATTACAAGAAAATCTATAACCAATACCTGATTCTGTTTTTATATATTTTGGTCTTGTAGAATTTTCTTCAATCTTTTTTCTAAGTGTATTTACATAAGTTCGCAGATATTGCATCTCATTTTGATAACCTGTCCCCCAAACTTCTTGAAGTATTTGTTTATGAGTTAAAGTTTTATTTGTATGTAACATAAAATATTTTAATAATTCATACTCTATTGGAGTTAATTTAAGATTTTCACCTTTTAATAAAATATTTCTTGATGTAATATCAAGTTCTAATTCATTACAAACAAATTTACTAATCATATCATCATTAATATTATTAATTTTTCTTCTTAGATTTGCTCTAATTCTTGCAAGTAATTCATTCACAGAAAAAGGTTTTGTAATATAATCATCAGCTCCTGCATCTAAAGCTGCAACTATTTCTTTTTCATCATGTCTTGCTGTTAAAACAATAATTGGAAGTTTAGAAATCTCTCTTATTTGTTTTATCAAATCCTTTCCATCTCCATCACTTAAACCTAAATCCACTATTAATAAATCAGGATTGTGGCTTAAAAACATCATTAATGCATTTTTCTTACTTTCACTTGAAATATAATTAAATTCATACTCTTTAAAAGTAATTTCTAATAATTTTTTAACAGATAAATCATCTTCTATTATATGTATTAAATATTGTTTCATAATAATTTTGCTCTCTTTACAATTGGTAATTCTACTTCTATCAAAATGCCATCATGTTCAGGAATTGCTTTAATATCACCATTATGAAGTTTAACAATACTTTTGCAAATAGCTAAACCTATTCCACTTCCTGAAATGTCATTTGTATCTTCAAATCTATAAAACTTATCAAAAATATTTTTTAATTTTTTTTTATCAATATATTCAGTTTCATTAAAAATTTTGATTCTTATGAAATTGTTTAGATTTAATATTTCAAAATAGATTTTTGTATCAGCTTTTGAGTACTTAAAAGCATTATCAAATAAATTAACGATTAGTTGAGTCAAAAGAGTATTATCACCCCAAAATAGGCTAAGTTCATCAATTTTTAAATCAAGCTTTTCTTCACTTTGTATTTGTGAAAATTCATTTAAAGCAACGCCTACAATATCTTCAAAATCACACCACTCAAGTTTTAAATCAATTTTTCCACTTGATAATCTGGTGCTATCTAAAATATTTGTTATTAGTCTTTTCATTCTATGTGAAGCATAATTTATATCTTCATAAAGATTATATTTGCTTTTTTCATCAAGATTATCATTTGATAATATTAAATTTATACTTCCATGAATTGTAGAAAGTGGAGTTCTTAGATCATGGGAAATAATATGTAATAAACTCTCTCTTATTTCATTTTGTTTTGTTTGAGTATTTAAATTTTTTGCTTGAATTGTTATAATCCAACCAACAATTCCAAATATAAAAAAACTCCAAACATAAAGCTCATTGTGAACCGAAAAACTATAAAGTGGAGGAATATACAAAAAACTTAGGAGAATAACACTTAATAAAGTTATAAATAAAGTTGCTTTAATATTTCCATGAATTGCCACAACAATTACAGGAATAATATGAATTAGTGTAATATTTATAATAGCTAAAGAACTTCTAAAAATATAACTAATCAATGTAATTATTAGTAGTATTCCCAAAGCTTTTAGTATGTAGTTATACTGTTTATATTTTATTAAAAGATTTTGCATATCAGGCTTTTATTAATTTTATTATTAAAATCAAAGTCAATATGCATAAAATACTTAACATAATAATATTAGAAGTGGACATCATACTCTCCTATGAGATATTATGTCCATTATATTGGAAGTTTTGTAAAAAACGAATCAAAATTTAAAAAATAGTATCAAAATTTTATAAAGATAGTTATCTATTTTTATTATATTCTTCTTTTAGTTTAGAATATAAATCATCAAAACTTACATCATCCATTTTTCCTAGCAGTTCAACCATAACAACATTATCTTCATTTCCATTCCAAACTTTGATATAATGCCCTTCTTTATACCCATTATCTTGTCTAAATTGATTTAAACAATTTTTACCAATATAAAGTTTTTGTAACCACATAAAAGATAATCCAGAAATTTTACAACACCTAAAGAATTGGTCAATAAATCTTTCAATTCCACTAAATGAAGGCATATTTCCCGTATCAATTGCAAGTGAAATATAAGATAATTTTTCAGCTTCATTTACCATAAGTTTTACATCAATATCTGTTGATACTTCATAAATACAATGTGTATTTACTAAAGAAACGGCTTTTGGAACATTCGTTTCTTGTAAAATATAAGACATTAAAAAATGCCAAATATCAACAAGTTCAACATTAATATTATTCATATCAGGTTCAGAGTTAATATTTTTCCAATGTTTCCAAGGAGTTGATTCAATAAGTTCTGCAACTTCCATATGAATACATCTAAGCCAATTTATCTCTTTTCCAAACTTAGTTACACCTAATTCCCAATTATTACCATTTGTAGAATCATTTAGCTTTTTTTGTAATAAAAACATTTCTTCAAGTTTATGGGGAAATGAAGAAACTTCTTCAAGAAGTGAAGCTAAAGGTAAACATTCTTCTATTACATTATCTAAAGCAGAATTTGTTACTAATAACTCTTTTTCACCTTTTAATATATGTAAAATTAATGAAACTAAATAAGGAATTTCATTTTTTTCTTCCCAACTTAAAACATCATCTGATGTAACACCTGCATATTGCATAAAATCTTCAATACTTCTAAAACCCAATGACCTAATATTTTCTTTAAAATCTTTATATAACAACTCTGACTCCTATTTTAATGGTAATTTTATTATGAATTTTGTTCCAAAATCTGTATTATATACATTTATTTTTCCACCACTATGTTCTTCTATAATAGTTTTACTCATATATAATCCTAATCCTGTTCCGTTTTTATTACTTTTTGTTGAAAAATATGGGTCAAATATTTTACTAATAACTAAATCTTTTATTCCACCTGCATTATCTTCAAATTCAATAAATAAACTATCACTTTTTTCATAAGTACTAATATTTATAAATCTATTTTCAATATTTTTTTCAATCATTGCATCTGAAGAATTTTTTGCTAAATTTATAAAAACTTGAACTATTTCATTTAAATATATTTCTAAACTTGAAGTTGAATTATTTTTATAGTTTATTTTAATAGAATTTAGTTTAAATGAATATGCTAAAAAATCCATAGATTTTTCGATGACATTTTTTATATAAACTTCTTCTTTTTTCTTATTTGGTTTAAAATAATCCCTAAAATCATCTATTGTTTTTGACATATAATCAAGCTGAGAACCAACTTGACAAACTACATCTTCAAGTAATTCATCTGAAATTTCGCCATCAACCATTTTTAATAATGGCAACTTTTGAATCAAAATAGAAACAGCTTGTAAAGGTTGTCTCCATTGATGAGCAATCATACTTATCATTTCACCCATTGCTGCTGATTTTGATTGTTCTACCAATAAATTTTGCTGATTTTTTAGTTCAATTTGAGAACTTATATCTTCTCCAATTGCATCATAACTTATGATATTTCCAATATGGTCAAAATTTGGATGAATTGTAGTTTTCACCCAATAAACTTCACCATTTTTTCTACAATTTTGAATTTCACCTTGCCACATATTACCAGTTTTTATAGTTTCCCATAAATTTTTAAAAACCTTTTTTGGCATATCTGGATTTCTTAAAACATTATGTGTTTTTCCAATTAATTCAAAAGATTCAAAACCTGAAATCCGGCAAAAAGCACTTGAAACACTTATTATAATTCCATCTATATCAGTTCTTGACATAATTACATATTTATCAACAATATCAATAGATTTATTTAAAGCACTTTCTATTTGAGCTATTGATTTTGAATAAATATCTAAAATACTAGAAAAAATATCTTCAAAATAAAAAACTATTTTTTGAATTAACTCTTTTGATTGGATTTTTAATTTAAAAGCAAAATCAACTAAAGCACTTTTAAAAGAAGAACACAATAAAAAAAGTTCACTTGATTTTATATTTTGTTTTTTTAAATATTTTATAAAATCCATAATAACAACTGAATTTTCAACTTTTTCTTGATTTCTTACAACTTGAATATAGTGTTCAATAACACCAAAAGCATATCTTTTAATAAATAAATCTTTATCAATAGAATAATCATTTATTATTTTCATAACAGTAGGTGAACTTATCCAAGTTCGAATAATTGATATTTTATCTTTTTCTATTCTTTCTATAAAATTATCTATTTGCATAATTCCTACTGTTTTTTGTTTTTTTCCACAAAAAAATTACAAGCATAACCACTTGAATTTTTTACCACAATTGAGGGAAGATATTTTGATTTAAATCCATAAGATTTACAACCATGAGGTTGCCCAACTTCCCAAGTTACGAAATAATAAATACATTTTTGACAAGCTATTCTTTTTTCCATATTCTTATTCTAATTTTAAATTTCAACTTTACTTTGTATAGCTTTAGAAAGAGATAAAATATCTACATTTTCTAAACTAACTCCCGTTGGTACACCTTGAGCAATTTTTGTAAATTTTATATTATGATTTTTTAATTTATCTTCAATAAATAAAATAAATGCATCATTTGCAATAGATGGAGTTATTGCAAATAATATATTTTCAACTTCATTATCATCTATAAATTTATGCAAAGAATCCAACACCTCTTGATCCAACTCATCAATAACAAAATATTTTCCATCAAATTGTCTTGAATCTTCAATTACAAAAATATCTTTAGCACTTTGAACAATACAAAGTTTTGTATTATCCCTTGATTCATCTAAACAAACCTCACAAATCTCATGTTCACTCATAGAACCGCAACGAACACACTTAGTAATATTTTTAAGTGCACTTTCAATACTATGGGCAATTTTAATCCCACAATAATTATCATTCATAACAATGTGATATGCAAGTCTAAGAGCTGATTTTTTGCCAATAGTAGGTAAAGATTCAAATGCTTCAACAAGTTCGTAAAATTTTTCTAATCCTTTATTCATAATTAAATTATATCTAAGATTTATCAATTTTTAGATAAAATCGCGTCTTACATAAATTCAAATATTTTTTAAGGAGATAAAACTTGACTGAAATAGATTATTATGAACTACTAGAAGTTACAAGAGGTTCAGATAAAAGTACAATCAAAAAAGCTTATAGACAAATGGCTATGAAGTATCATCCTGATAAAAATCCAGGTGATAACGAGGCTGAAGAGAGATTCAAAGCTATAAATGAAGCCTATCAAGTATTAAGTGATGAAGAAAAAAGAGCCATTTATGATAGACATGGAAAAGCTGGACTTGAAGGTCATGGACAAAGAGGTGGTGGATTCTCAGGTGGGTTTGATGATTTAGGTTCTGTTTTTGAAGAGATGTTTGGAAGTGCTTTTGGTGGTGGTTCAAGGGGAAGAAAACAAAGAAAAACGTATAACTATAATCTTGATGTAACTGTTGAAGTAAAACTTGAATTCAATGAAGCAGTTTTTGGATGTAAAAAAGAGATAAATTATAAATACAAAACAGCTTGTAAATCTTGTAGTGGAACAGGTGCAAAAGACGGAAAATTAGCAACTTGTACAACTTGTAATGGACATGGTCAAGTTCATGCAAGACAAGGATTTATGACATTTGCCCAAACTTGTCCAAAATGTGGTGGTTCAGGACAAGCAGCAGCAACATCTTGTAAATCATGTGGTGGAAGTGGTTATGACGAAGTTAAAGAATCTTTCAAAGTTGATATTCCCGAGGGTGTAAATGATGGGATGAGAATTAGAGTTTCACACAAAGGAAATATTGCACCTGATGGTTCGCGTGGTGATTTATATTTACAAGTAAAAGTAAAAGAAGATTCTCATTTTGTAAGACATGATGATGATATTTATTTTGAAGCTCCAATATTCTTCACAAAAATTGCACTTGGTGGAAAAATCACAGTTCCAACACTAAGAGGTGAAATTGAACTTGAGATACCAAAAGGTGCAAAAGATCAACAACAATTTACTTTCAAAGGTGAAGGTGTAAAATCTGTTCAAGGTTATGGAAAAGGTAATTTAGTTGTACAAATAAAAATCGAATATCCAAAATCAATAAATGATGAACAAAAAGAACTTTTAGAAAAACTTCAAGAAAGTTTTGGAATTGAAAGCAAGCCTCACGAAAAGAGTTTTGAATCAATGTTTGACAAAGTTAAAAAATGGTTCTCATAAAAAATAAAATAATCTAAAACAAGGAAGATAAATGGACAAATCATATTTAGAAACAATGCCTGATAATAAAGGTTTCTTTGGAAAATTTGGAGGTTCATTTATTCCTCCTATTTTAGAAAAACCTTTTGCAGAAATTACAAAAGCTTATACTGAACTAAAAAATTCTCCTGCTTTTATTGAAGAGTTAAAATATGTTAGAAAACATTATCAAGGAAGACCTACTCCTATTTCATTTGCAAAAAACCTTACAGAGTTTTGTGGTGGAGCTAAAATTTATCTAAAAAGAGAAGATTTGAATCATACCGGTGCTCATAAATTAAATCACTGTATGGCAGAAGTAATCCTAGCAAAACATCTTGGAAAGAAAAAAGTAATTGCAGAAACAGGAGCTGGTCAACACGGTGTTGCTTTGGCAACAGCAGCTGCATATTTTGGTTTAGAATGTGAAATTCACATGGGTGAAGTTGATATTGCTAAAGAACACCCAAATGTAGCAAGAATGAAGATTTTGGGAGCAAAAATAGTTCCAGTAACCCATGGACTTAAAACTTTAAAAGAAGCAGTTGATTCAGCTTTTGAAGCATATTTAAAAGATACAGAAAACGCTATTTATTGTATTGGTTCTGTTGTTGGTCCACATCCTTTTCCTATGATGGTAAGAGATTTTCAAAGTGTAATTGGTTTTGAATCACATGAGCAATTTTTAGAGCATGAGCCTAAACTTCCTGATAATGTAGTTGCTTGTGTTGGTGGTGGAAGTAATGCTATGGGGATTTTTGCTGGTTTTATTGATGAAAAGCAAGTAAATCTTTATGGTGTTGAACCAATGGGAAAAGGTGAAAAAATAGGTGAACATAGTGCCACTTTGACTTATGGACAAGAGGGAATTATGCATGGATTTAATTCTATTATGTTAAAAGACAAAGATGGGAACCCAGCTCCTGTTTATTCAATTGGAAGTGGGATTGATTACCCATCAGTTGGACCAGAACATGCTTATTTAAAAGAATCTGGAAGAAGTAAAGTTGGGCTTTGCGATGATAATGAAGCCATTGATGCTTTTTATAAATTATCTCAACTTGAGGGAATTATTCCAGCACTTGAATCAGCTCATGCAGTTGGTTTTGCTATGAAATTAGCAAAAACTTTAAGTAAAGATAAAACTATATTAGTAAGTTTAAGTGGTCGTGGTGATAAAGATGTTGATTTTGTAATAGAAAACTACCCTATTCCAAATGCTAAATTTTAAATAAAAAAGGATTTAAGATGAAACTAGAATATGCAGGATTAAAACCAGTTATTAATGAACATGGTGTTTCATTTAAAGATGGGAAAGAAGACAAATTTATTTATTTATCTTTTGCTATTGATATTTTAAACGCAATTGACCACACTTATGAACAAAAGAAAAAATATTCTCATCAGTTAAATACGAATACTTTATCTCCAAATGAAATTTTAGATGTTCTTTTAAACTTTCATCCTGATTTAGAAGAAGTTATGAATAAAGAAATAGATTCATATACAAAACATTTGGATAGCGAAGAAGAAGCGGTTAATAATAGAACTATTTTATCAAAAATAGAAAAAGAAATTTTTATTGCTAATTTGAAATTAATGAGAAAATACAAAACTCAAAGAGCAAAAAATAAAATATTTTATTTTCACTGTATTGAAACTATTGTTGAAGTAATACTAAAATATAAAATAAAAGAGTTAGATACTCCTTTTAATGAAAGATTTTGGCACATACTTCAAACAATTGAAGGGAATTTATCAACACATAAAATATCTTCAAATTTAAAAATGATAGAAGAAAATGGCGTTTTAAAAGCTATGCTTTTAATTAATATTTATTAAAACTGTTTAATTAGAGTTTTGTTTATATTTTCAAGTTCTTTGTATTTATAAACTAACTCTTGATATTTTAAATTATAGTCATTATATAAAAATGAATAATCATCTTTTTTATCTTTATATTTATCATAACCTTTTTTTGGGGTATTTGATAAAGCACTTATAAAATTAAAAGAGTTGACTTTTGTTAAAATCTCATCTAATCTGTCTTGAGATATTACGTCTGTTAAATTGCTATTTGGATTATTTACTCTTTTAGTTATAGATTCATGGAGTAAATCAGCTAAACTATTTGTATTTGAAGACAAAAACATATTTTTATCTTCATAACTACTACTTAAATATGAAAACCCCACATTAAATGGTTGTCCTAAAACCGTATTAAACAAAGCTTTTGATAGATAATCATCACTTGAAAAAAGCGTTGCAAGTCTAAGATTTTTTGCCATATTTTTATCATCTTCATTTATAAATAAAGTATCAATCTCTTCTAGACTTATTCCTTTTATATTTTCATAACTTAAAGAGTTTGTTTTTATTGTTGATTGAATTAAAGCAGAATTATTAACTAAATTATTTAAAAATGTATTTGATGTTATTTTGTTAGTTACATTAGTTGAACTTGAAACTTGTGCCATTATTGAATCTATATTTGAAGTTATCATTAGTTGCAATCTTCTTTTTTTGATAAAAACTTTAACTCATTACAAGAAAATCCAGCTTCTTTTCTAGCAATAAAGTTTAAATCCATTTTTCTTTTTGTACTTCCTGGAAACACCTCTTCTATTATTTGTAAATAAGTTGGTTCTGGCTCTAAATTTAATCTTTTACACTCATATTTAAACCAATAATCACCTTTTTTTACATGGTCAACCTCTTCATCTAAAATAATTTGTAAAGCTTTTAAAAATTTATTATTAAATTCATCTCTGTTTGAATTTAGTTTTTCCATGATTTTTGGATTCTGATCAAGTCCATTTGCTTCAAGATATCGAGGAACGGCTGCCATTCTTCGTAAAAAATCTGGTGTTGATTCCATTGCTTCAAAAAGATTTTTATGAACAGGAAAATCTCCATAAACCCCTCCCAGTTCACTTAATAATTCCTCAAGTATTAAAAAATGTCTTATTTCATCTGAAGCAACTTCCAACCAGTCTTGATAATATTTTTTTGGCATTTCTTTAAATCTAAGAGCTGCATCTAAAGCCAAATCAATAGCCGAATACTCTATATGTAAAATAGTATGAACTAAATATTTTTTTCCGTCAATAGATTTAAAATTTTTTATGGGAGGTAACTGGGTAGGTTTGACTATTTCTAAAAAAGTATAGTATGAAGGTTTATCAAAAGTATAAGGGACATAAGATTCTTTCATGATATATTTATCATTTAAAAAATTATTATAAAAGATTTCGAACTTTTTAATTTTATCTTTTGGAACACTTGTGTGTAAAATATTCTCTAATACTAAAAAATAATCCATAAATAACCTCTTTTTTGATATAATTTAATGAATTTTAGCAAAGTAAGGTTAAAAATGGATATAAAAGTTCAACCAATGGGTGATTATCAAACAAATTGTTATATTGTTACAATAAATGATAAAGATTTAATTATAGACCCAGGTGTAAATGCATTTTCGTGGATAAAAAGAAATGTAAAGAATCCTATTGCTATTTTAAATACCCATGGACATTTTGATCATGTTTGGTCAAATCAAGAAATAAAAGATAACTATAAAATTAAATTATATATTCCCAAAGATGATGAATTTATGTTAACCTTAGATCCTTATAATCTTGGAATGCCCCCATCTTATGCAGATATTTTAGTAAATTCTGATGAAGAAATTGAAATTGAAGGAATAAAAATAAAATTCCATCATTTTCCAGGTCATACACCAGGATGCAGTGCTATTCAAATTGATAAATGTCTTTTCTCTGGTGATTTTATTTTTAAAGGTACTATTGGAAGATTTGACTTTCCCAATTCAAATGCTAAACTAATGAAACAAAGTTTAAATAAGATATTAAAATGGAATGAAGATTTTCATATTTATCCTGGACATGGCGATAAAACAACTTTAAAAAGTGAAATACAAACACTAAAACAATGGGAAAAACATATTTAAACAAAGGCTTAGTTCATGAATTTTTCGTGTGAGACAATTATAAATGAGAATGAAAAATTAAAATTAACAGATTTAGATAAAAGTTGTTTAAATATATTTGATTATTTGAAATTACACCATCATATCAATTTTTTACAAATTGATATAAAAAAGAATAATTATACTCAAAATCTTTTTTTATACTCAATTAAAAATGAAGAATATTTAATTAATACCTTAGAATTCCAACAAAATTGTGATACTACAATTATTTTTCATTTTCTTTCAATAGATTTGGAAGATTTTGAATCAGTAAAAAGCCATTTAAGTGCAATCCAAATGTCATTATTAATATTTTCTCAATCTTTATTTAATAAATATATGGAAAAAACCTTAAATGAAATGTCTTTAGTCGATCATCTAACCGGTTCTTATAACAGATGTTATTTAGATAATTATGCAACTAATTTACTAAGCCTTTCAAATAGAGAACAAAAGAAAATTGCTTTTGTTAAAGTAGGAATCGACCAATTTAAAGCAGTAATTGATGAATTTGATTATGAAGTTGGAGATAAAGTTTTAAAAGCATTAGCAAAGACTTTAAAAGAAACTGTAAGAGAATCTGATTTAGTTATCAAAATTTCTAATGATGAATTTTTAGTTATTTTACTAAACATAATTAATGAAAACAATGCTATAATCATATCTCAAAAACTCATTAATAACTTTAGTAAAGAAAAAGTTATAATAAATGAACAAACAAAACAAACACTTATGAAAACTATTTGTAGTGGAGTTTCTATATATCCAGATAATGCTACAACCATAGATGAGATAATAAAAAAGTCTGATATTGCTTTATATGAAGCTAGAAATAGAGGAAGAAGTCAGGTTTTTATGTTTAGTGAAGAAGATACAAATAAAATAGATTTCTTTTAGGTGTTTAAATGAAAAACAAGATTTTAGAGTTAATTAAATCATCAGCAACAAATGAAGAAGATTATAAATCTTTAGTAAGTATTTTTAATCTTCATGACCAGCTACAATATGCTACAAATATTAAACAAATGGGTGAAGATATATTTACTTGGCTAAATAAAGAGTTTAATATAGATAATTTGACTTTTTCATTATTTGATGTAAATAAAAATTATAAAGAAGTTATTCTAAAAAAAGGTGAAGAATTTTATTTAGATGATGATTTATCTTACTTTTTTATTATAAATACTCATACAAGTCTAAATGCAACTGTTTCTTTTAGTGCAACTTCAAAAGTACATTTCAAAATACTAGAAATAAAATATGATATCATAGAAGCTGCTTTTTTCCAAGTTTCTCCAATAATTCAAAGTGGAATTCTAAAAAAGAATTTTATTGAATCATCGTCTTTAGATTCTGTAACAAATGTATATAATAGAAATTATTTAATTGAGAATTTAACCACTCATTTAAGATTATCAAATAACAAACAAAATGAAATTTATTTTTTAATGATAGGAATTGATCATTTTAAAGCTGTAATTGATGAATTTGATTATGATATTGCAGATAAAGTTCTAATAGAACTTGCAAAAGTAATTCACTCAAATATAAATGAATTTGATATGGTTGGAAGACTAAATGGAGATGAATTTTTAGTTTCTATTTTAAATAATACAAGTGAACATCAAGCTGAAGAATTAGCAAAAAAGATAATCTCTGACTTTGCAGAAATTAGTATTTTGGTTGATGAAGAAAAAAAACAATCATTGAAAAAAACAATCTGTGTTGGGTTTGAAATTTATAGATTAAATTCAGATATTACGATAACAGACTGTATTAAAAATGCTGATATTGCGCTTTATGAAGCAAAAAATAAAGGAAGAAGTCAACTATTTAAATTTAGTGATTTAAGTGCTGAAGATACTATTGATTTATTTTAATCAATAGTATTTTTTATTTTTATAAAACTTTTCTAGCTTTTACATAAACTCTTTTTGGAGCTGGATAACCCTCAACTGTTTTAGTTTTATCATTTTCATCTAAAAAATCTTCTAAACTTTGATCAAATGACCAAATAGTTTTTCTTTGCTCTTCAGAAGTTGTAACAGTAGTTGCAAGAACTTCAATATGTTCAAACCCTGCTCTTTCTAGCCAATTTTTTAGTGCTGGAATTGTTGGAATGAAATAGATATTTGGGATTTTTGAATATCTTTTATTTGGAGTTAAACATAACTCTTCATCTCCATCTATCATAAAAGTATCTATTAAAATCTCACCTTTTGAGTTTAATCCTCGTGCAAGTGATTTTAAAGTTCCAACGGGATCCGCTCTATGATATAAAACACCAAGCATAAAAATAAAATCAAATTTATGATTATAAAATTCTAAATGCTCAACTCCCAACATTTCATAAACAATATCAGATTTTACAAAATGATTTATAAACTCAAATTGATGTAAAGTCAAAGGTGATGGATCAAATCCTACTAATCTTTTAGGTTTATCTTCAAGCATTCTAAACATATAATAACCATTATTACAACCAATATCTGCAACAACTTTATCTTTTAAATCAAAAAAAGGTCTAATTAAATTGTATTTTATATTACTTTGCCATTCGCTATCAATTTCTAAATCGAAAATTTTAAAAGGACCTTTTCTCCAAGGGATTAATGACTTTGCAGTTTGTAGAATAATTTCTTGTTCTTCAATACTTATATCTTCTTTTGTTCCAACACTAAACCAATCTCCATAATCAATAGATAAATTATTTTTTTCTATTTTAGAAGACTCTTGTAACTGTAAATACCAAGGTTCAACATTTTTCCAAGTTCTACATTCACTTTTTTTATTTTGTAATATTTCTAAATTCATGTTGCAATTATAGATATTTAAGTTAAAATTCCATCTTAAATTATATATAATTGGCAAAAAAATACTAATTCATTAACTAGGGATTAACTTCTAATGAATATAATTAGTAAAATAAAAAAATTAAAGGATATTTTTTGAATCTTTCAAATGTCTTATTCTCTTTTAAGACAACATTAATCTTACTTGCACTTTTAGCAATCGGAGCTGGATATGCTACCTTTATAGAAAATGATTTTGGTACATCAACAGCTAGAGTTTTAGTTTATAACAATCTTTGGTATGAAACAATACTTGTACTAACTACAATAAATCTAACAGGTATAATTTTCAAATATAAAATGTGGAAAAACAAAGCTAGATTTATTTTTCATACTTCATTTGTTATTATTTTAATAGGTGCGGGAATAACTAGATATGCTGGTTATGAAGGTATTATGCAAATTCCTGAGGGCGAAACTGAAAATAGAATGTTATCACTAGAGCCATATTTACAAGTTACAATAAAAGATGGTGATCAAGTTTATTACCAAGAATATCAAAAAGAATTTACTACATTATTTAAAAATATGAATAACTTTTCATATGAAATACCTTTTGGTGATAAAAAGCTTAATCTAAGTTATAAAGATTTCTTATTTGCTAAAAAAGAGTCTTCTAAAATGGGTCTTTTAACAGTAGAAGCCACAATAAATGGAAAATCTCAAGATATTAAACTTCCAGGATTAAGAAGTCAAAAAGGTCTTGAACGAGAACTTATATTTGATAATGTTTCTGTGAAACTTGAATATGGTTCAAAAATCGTTGAACTTCCTTTTTCTATTAAACTAAATGATTTCCAACTTGACAGATACCCAGGAAGTATGTCTCCTTCATCATATGCTTCTGAAGTTACTGTGTTAAAAGAAGATGGAAAAACTTATGATTATAGAATTTTTATGAATAGAACAATGCATGAAGGAAACTTCTTGTTTTTCCAAAGTTCATATTTCCCTGATGAAACAGGAACAGTTCTTTCTGTTAACAATGACCCAGGGAAATGGCCAACATATTTAGGATACTTCCTATTAACTTTAGGATTAATAATGAATTTCTTTGATAAAAAATCAAGATTTTGGAAATTAACAAAATTTGTTAGTTCAAGAAACTTAGCTTCACTTGCAATTGCCTGTACATTTTTATTTTCAACAAATTCACTTTTTGCAAACGAAGAAGCAGCTAATTCATCGAATATAAATGAGTTAGCTCAAACTAATCAAATATTGGAATATTTAAATAAATTTAAAAATGAATCAACATATACAGCAGAAAATTTTGCAAAACTAGTGACTCAAAGTAGTGGTGGAAGAATGAAACCATTATCTTCGCTTAATATGGAGATTATTCAAAAATTAAGTGGAAAAGCTACATTATTTGAAATGAATGCTGATCAATTAGTTTTAGGAATGATTACTCGTCCTGATATTTGGAGTGATTTAAAAGTAATAAAAATTAAAACTCCAAAATTAAAAAAATTCTTAGGTATTGATGAAAATGAAAAATATATTGCATTTTCAGAAGTATTCAAAGATGGAAAATATTTACTTTCAGGTGAAGCAGAAGCTGCACTTCAAGTAAAACCAATGGATAGAGGAACTTATGAAAAAGATATTATCCAATTAGATGAGAGATTAAATATTATCTATTCAGTATTTAATGGAACTCTATTTAATATTTATCCAAAAGTTCAAGATGGTAGTGAAAAAGATAACAACAAATGGTATAACCCACTTGATGCTATGCAAAACTTCAAAAATCAAAATCAAGTAGCTGTTGAATCAATGACTAGAGGATTTATAAACTCTATTGTTGATAATAACTGGGAAGAAGCTAATAAATTTTTATCTATGATAACTATTTATGAGCAAAAAGCAGGAAGTAGCGTTATTCCATCTGAAAGTAAAATAAATAATGAAATTATATTTAATAAATTAGATATTTTCTTCAAAGTTACGATGGCTTATATGTTATTAGGAATTATTATGTTAATTGTCGCATTTTATGTGGTATTTAACCCAAAAGTTCAGCCTAAAAAAACAACATCAATATTTTTTGTTATCTTAGCTTTATTATTTTCTATTCATACATTTGGAATGGGATTTAGATGGATTATTTCAGGTCATGCACCTTGGTCTGACACCTATGAATCGTTATTATATATTTCATGGTCAGCAGTATTTGCAGGTGTTATATTCTTTAGAAAATCACTACTTGCTTTAAGTGCTGCTGTTATTGTTGCTGCTATTTTTATGTTTACAGCGCACTTAACAGGAATTGATCCACAAATTACAAATCTAGTTCCAGTATTAAAATCTTACTGGTTGACAATTCACGTTTCAATTCTAACAGCATCTTATGGATTCTTTGGACTTGGAGCAATTTTAGGATTTATGACATTAATTATGTTTATTTTTAGAAAAAATAGACCCCATATTGATGAAACAATAAAAACTGTTGTAGCAATTACTGAAATTGCTTTAATCATTGGATTAGCAGCTGTTACTATTGGAAATTTCCTTGGTGGAGTTTGGGCTAATGAATCATGGGGAAGATATTGGGGATGGGATCCAAAAGAGACTTGGGCTTATGTATCAATTGTAGTTTATGCAATCGTTGTACACTTAAGATTTGTTAAACCATTATCAACACCTTTTGTATTTGCAACTGCTTCATTATTGGCTTTTGCTTCAATTTTAATGACTTACTTTGGAGTAAACTTCTATCTATCAGGAATGCACTCATATGCAACAGGAGACCCTGTTCCAATTCCTGCATGGGTTTATTATGTATTAACTATTGTTATAGTAACAATAGCACTAGCTTTTAGAAATAGAAATCTAAAAGAAACTCTATAAAATTTGAGGAACTAATTTATTTAGTTCCTCTTCCTCTTTTTTACTTAAAACCTTATCTTTGCTATAATACAAAAAATCAAAGGAATTTTATGAGTAATAATATAATAGAAATTTTCAAAACAATAACAGCAATACCAAGATGTTCAGGAACTCACCAACCATTTATTAACTATATGAAAGAAATATCAAAACAGTTTGGTTATTTATGTTTAGTTGATGAAACAAATAATATTTTATGCAAAAAAGAGAACTCAACTGCCCAACTTGCTTTCCAATCTCACTATGATATTGTTTGTTTAAGTGATAATTGTGTTCCTCAAATTGTTCAAGATGGGGATATTCTAAGTGCTAAGGATTCAACTTTAGGAAGTGATAATGGAATTGGTTGTTCATATATGATTGCTTTAATGTCTGAGGGTTATGATGGGGAATTTTTATTTACAAGTGATGAAGAAATAGGATTAATTGGAGCAAATAATTTAGCCTTACCTTTAAATGCTTCATATATGCTAAATCTTGATAGTGAAGAAGAAGGTGAAATTTGTATCGGTTGTGCTGGTGGAGTTGATATTTTTGGAACAAATTCAAATAAAAAAATCATTCCAAATACAGATAATCTAGATTTATATGAAATAACAATAGGAAAACTTCAAGGTGGACACAGTGGTGTTGATATTGATAAAAATATTCCAAATGGTATAAAACTAATTGTAAAAACCATAAAAGAGTGTAAAGGAAAACTTCTTGATATAAATGGTGGTGAAAGGATTAACTCAATTCCGGTGAATGTCAAAGCTATTATTGCAACAAATAAAACCCCACAAGCTAGTCATGAAAATATGATTATAAATAAAATAGATACAAAATCTGAACACTTAAATATTTATGATGATAAAATCATCGATTTTATTTATAATTTCCAAAATGGTGTAAGAACTAAAAATCAAGAGTTAAGTGTAGTTCAAACTTCTATAAACCTAGCAATCATAAAAACAGGGATAGATGAAATAAAAATAGAACTAAGTGGTCGTTCTATGGATAATGAAGATTTAAAAAATCTAAAAGATGAAACAATAAAAATGTTAAAAGATTATAATTTTGAAGTTTCAACAAATGGAAAATATCCAGCATGGAAACCAGATATCAATGAATTTACATCAAAAGTTCTAGAAATCTATAAAGAGTTTAATCCAAAAGCCTCACTAGAAGCAATCCACGCAGGACTTGAATGTGCAATATTTAAAGACAAATATCCTTTTATAAAAGTAGCTTCAATTGGTCCCACAATAAACTTCCCTCACTCAAGAAAAGAACAAGTTTCTATAAAATCAGTAGAGAATGTTTATAAAATTGTTAAGAAAATTACTGAGGATTTAAAATAAGAGAAAAATAGATTTTCTATTTTTCTCTGGCTCTTTGAATATCAGTATTATATTTATATACCATATAATCAAACATCTTAGCTTCATGATTTTTTTGAAAGAAAAAATAGATTTCAATTATTCTAAAACCCATTCTAAAGAAGGCGGTAAAAGGCACTAAATAGCTAATAATTGTTGAATAAATTCTATTTGGATAATATTTTTCCAACTCATCTTTTAGCTCTTTTAAGACCAAACTCTCTTCATACAATCTACTTTTATCTTGTGTTGAAATAGTTCTAATAGCGATTAAAAGATTAACCACAAACATTAAAGCATTTAAATTCCAACCAGTGATACAAATATCTAAATAACTCATCTAAACTCTTTATTTTAATATTAAAGTTTGGATTATAACTTATTTATCTTTTATACTAAATCTATTAAGTATAATTATCATAAAAACTTTTAATAATGAGAAAAAATGACTAAAAATGAATATGATCTAAAGATAGAAAAGTTAATCTCATGGGCGCATGAATATTATGTAAATGACAATCCCCTTGCAAGTGATGAAGAATATGATAAATTAGCTAGAATTTGTTTAGCTTATGAACAAGAAAATCCAAACCAAAGTCATCAAAACTCACCAAATAAAAGAGTTGGAGGCTTTATTCTTGAAGGTTTTGAAAAAGCTTCACACCTAAGTCGTATGTGGTCACAAGAAGATGTATTTAATACTCAAGAGTTGGAAGATTGGATTAAAAGAGCTCACAAGGTTAACACAAATTTAGAGTTCTTTTGTCAACCAAAATTTGATGGAGCATCTTTAAATCTTATTTATGAAAATGGTTTATTAAGACAAGCTATTACAAGAGGTGATGGAACTATTGGAGAAGATGTTACAAACAATGTAAAAACTATCCACTCTATTCCTCTTCAAATAGCTGAAAAATCTTTAGTTGAAATCAGAGGCGAAATTGTTATTAAAAAAGCTGATTTTGAAAAGATAAATATTGAAAGAATTAAAAATAATGACCAAGTTTTTGCAAATCCAAGAAATGCAGCAGCAGGAAGTCTGCGACAACTAGACCCAACAATCACAGCAAAAAGAAAACTATTTTTTAATGTTTGGGGAGTTGGACTTAACTCATTAAGATTTACAAAATACTCACAAATGATGGATTATATCTACTCTTTAGGTTTTGTAAAACCTCCAATGCAAACCATAACTTCAAGTGTTGAGGGAATTGAAAATCTATATCATAAAATAATAAAAGTTCGTGATAATATAGAAATGATGCTTGATGGAATGGTTGTAAAAATTGATGATATTGAAACACAAGATGAATTAGGTTACACAGTAAAATTTCCTAGATGGTCATGTGCTTATAAATTTCCTGCCTTAGAAAAAACAACTAAAATCAAAGATATTATCTTACAAGTTGGAAGAACTGGGGTTATAACACCAGTTGCAGTTGTTGAGCCAACTGATATTGAAGGAGTTGTAGTTGAACGTGCAAGTTTACACAATTTTGATGAAATAGCAAGAAAAGACATAAGAATAAATGATGAAGTAATTATCATAAGAAGTGGAGATGTAATTCCAAAAATTACAAAAGTATTTACAGACAGAAGAGATGGGTCACAACTTAATATTCTTCGCCCTACTTCATGCCCAGATTGTGCTAGTGAACTACTTGATGAGGGAGCTTTGATTAAGTGTCAAAATCTTGATTGTCCAAGTCGTGTGGTTAACTCAATAATATATTTTGCAAGTAAAAATTGCATGAATATTGATGGACTTGGAAATAAAATAGTAGAAACATTAGTAAATGAAAAAAAAATATATGATATTTTAGATTTATACTCTTTAAAATATGAGGATTTAGAAAATCTTGAGGGATTTAAAGAGAAAAAAATTAATAATCTTCTAAATGCACTTAATAATACAAAATCAACAGCACTTCATCGAATTATAAATGCTTTAGGGATTGAACATATTGGAGAAGTTGCCTCTAAGCAAATTTGCTTAGAATTTGGATTAAAAGTTGTAGATATTGATTATGATAGTTTAATAGCTTTAGATGGGATTGGTGAACAAATGGCAAACTCATTTTGTGAATTTATGAGAGTAAATAAAGAGTTAGTTTTAAAACTTTTTGAAATTATCAATCCAACCGTTGAAGAAAAAATTGAAGTTGAAGAAAATAACTTTAAAGGTAAAACAATAGTCCTTACAGGAACAATGAGTGTAAGTCGTGGAGACATAAAGAAAAAGCTAGAGCTTCTTGGAGCTAAAATTAGTTCATCAGTATCTAAAAAGACTGATTTTGTCATTTATGGGGAAGATGCTGGAAGTAAATATGATAAAGCAATTGAATTAAATGTTCAAGTTTTAACTGAAAATGAAATGAATAAAATAATTTAAAAAAATAATTTTATTTTAAAGCTAAATCAATAAAATTTAAGTATAATGTAAGCAATTATAAAAAGGAGCAAAATATGGATGTTAATAGTATAAATAGTAATATATCTACTTTAAATACCTCGTCTTCTTTAAATCTTGAAAAAGTTAGTTTAAGTAAACCTATAAATAAAATAAGTGAAGATAGTACAAATCTTTATATAAATGAATATAATAAAAAAAGAGATGAATTATCTTTAAATGTTCAATCACTAAATGAAGGAATAGCTATTACTAAAATGGCACAAAATTCTATTGAAAAACAACAAGAATATCTTACTAATATTCAAACAAAACTTGAAAATGCAAACTCTTATGAAGATAAAAATGATTTAAAACAAAGTATAAATGAAGATTTAAGAAATTTTAATCAAGTTGCTTATGAAACAAAATTTAAAAAAGAAAATATTATTGCTACTAATTATTATGATGATAAAAAAAGTATTGATATAAATACTAAAAATGCAAATTTTTCTATTGAAAAACCGAATACACCAACTTATGCTAACGAAATTTTTGAATTATCAAATAATAGTGATTTAAATAACTCTACTAATTTAGAGCAAGTTTCATCAAAAGTTAGAACTTCATCAAATCAACTAAAAAATACTTATGATGACTTTACTGAATTTGGAAATAAACTTGAATTTAGTGCAAAAGAAACGATAAAAGCACAAGTTGATTTATATAATGAAAATAAAATAAATAAAGACAGAAACTTTGGGCAAGAATCAACAGATTTTTCAAAAACAAATGTTAATGCAAATCTAGGATATTTAGCAGCTTCTCAAGCTAATATTGTTCAAGCACAAAGTGTAAGATTATTATCTTAATTTCTACACTTTGTTTCACAATAATTTATAGCAACACCTTCTCTTAAACCATCATCTAAAACTATTGATTCATTTTTTTCTAAAACTTCAAAAATCATTTTATAAATATAAATACCAACTTCAATAAAATCAACTCTTCCTCTACCTACAAGCTTTACAATATCTTCTTTTGATGAGTTTTTAAAAATATTTAAACAATTTGTCATATCTTCAAGATTTACAATTGTTCCATTTACAATATTTCTATCATAAGAAAAAAAATCTTGTCCTAATTTTATAGCAGCAATTGTTGTTGGTGTTCCAGCAGTTGCAACAAAACTATAATCTTTAAAATCTATATTTAAAGAATCTAAAAAAAGCTTTATCTCTAATTTCTTATTTTCTAAATCGTTTTTCAAATCATTATGATTTAAGAATCTTTGAGTCAAAGTAACTATGCCAAAATCAAAACTATGAGCTTTATAACTATCTTTTGTATTTATTATTATTTCAGTAGAACCTCCACCTATATCCAATAAAACAAAATCATTTGAATTTATTTTTTCTCTTTTTAAAGCATATTTTACTGCTAATAAAGTAAGTCTAGCTTCTTCAGTTCCATCTATAATAGAAAAATTTGTTTTAGCTTCTAGTCTTAGATATTTTAATATTTCTTTATTATTTGAAGCCTTTCTCATAGCAGCAGTTGTTACACAAATTGCATCTTGTGGATTGTAATTAATAACTTCAATAGAGTGTGAAATTGCAGCTATAACTCTTTGTACAGCTTCTTTTGAGATTAGTCCCGTATCTACTAAACCATCAGCCATACCTACAACTTCGTTATATTCTGAAATAATTTTATGATTTAAACAATCATATTTTAGAACACGAAACGAATTTGATCCTAAATCAATAGTTACAATTTCCTGATTCATCTATTTACTTATAAATGAGGTATTTTTATTTTTGAATTTAATAAATAACCAATTAATATCATCATTAATAAAACAAAAGTTTCTGATATAAATCCTGTTAAAAAAATCAAATAAACAACCCATAATAAAATAGCACCAAGTGGAGTTGGAATACCTGTAAAAAACTTTTCAACTTTTCCTTCATCGGCATTTATATTAAATTGAATTAATCTTCTAAGTCCTGAAATTACATAATAAACAAAAGCAAATACAACCAAAGGCATAAATAAAAATGGCTCTTTTGTATCAATTACTGCAAAAAAGATAAACATTGCGGGAACAATTACAAATGACAAAAAGTCTGCATAAGAATCAAGCTGAATTCCAAATTGAGTAGATAAATTATATTTTCTAGCAATTTTTCCATCAAAAATATCAAATCCACCAGCTAACCAAGCAAAAAGTGCAGCTGCAAAAAACTCATGGTGAGTTAAAAAATAAATTGCAAAAACTCCCGATGCAATATTAAAAAAAGTTACGATATTAGCTAAATTGAAATGATTATGCTTATTAAACAAAAAACTCATTATTACCCTTTATATATATGATATTGATTTCGACCATTCTCTTTTGATTTATACAAACATTCATCTGCTTGTTTATAAAGTTTGTTTGCTGAAATATATGTATGTGGTTCATATATAATAGCTCCCATTGAGATTGAAACAATGTCAAGTATTTTACTATTTTTATGCTCAATTTCAAGTCCTAAAATCTTATAATTTATCTCTTTTAGGCAATTTTCAAAGCTTTCTTCTGTTATATTAAACAAAACAACACCAAATTCTTCTCCACCTAATCTAAAAACAAATTCATATTTTTTATTAAAACATTCTTTTAAAGTTAAAGCTACTTTTTTTAAAGCAACATCTCCCATATCATGACCATAGGTATCATTATATTGTTTGAAATAATCAATGTCTATCATAATAAATGCACATTTCCAATTATTTTCATTTGCAATAAATGACATATTATCAAAAATTGTATCAAAATATTTTCTATTATAAAGATTTGTCATAGAATCAGTTATTGAATCAATTTTATATTTTTTATTTAAAACCATAAGTTGTTTATCTTTTTTTATAACTTGAAACATAATATAAACAATTACAATAAATGATAAAAAAAGAATTATTGAAATACTATAAAACAAATATTTTTTCATATTTTCATAATCTTCAACAAATTTTTTTCTTTCTTTAAAAGCAACTTGTGTTTCATACTGTATTAAGAAATCAACTCTTGCTAATATATTTTTAAAATTTTGGATATTATTTTCATTAAAACTTGCATATATTTCTTCATTTATTGTATCAACAACTATTCTTTCTTCTTTATTTTTAAAAGCTTGATTATAATAATTCCATTCTTGAAGTATCGATTTTTTTTCTTCATCAATAAAGCAGGGATTTCTATTATTCTTACAAAAAATTATTTTTTGATAATTATCTAAAATGATTTGAAGTTTTACAATAGGAATTAAATTTCCAAAATAAATATTATCAACCTGCTTTTTTAGGTTATCTATTTGCGTATTAAATAGTAATGAAGAAAAAATTAGTGTTATTAAAGCTGTACAAACTAAAATTATTAATTTAAGGGTAGTTGATTTAAAAAAATTATTTATCATGTAACTATATTATCAAAAATCATATTTAAAGCAAGTAAAATCGTTTAACTATTTTTTTATTATTTTTAGTTAGAATTCTGATATAAATAAATTCTAATATAAAGAGTTGTAAATGACTATTAATAATAATCTAAATTCAATGATTAGTTCTGAGCTTCAAGTAAATCAAATGGCTACAAATTTAGCTCAAGTTTCAAATACAGTTGCAGACCCACAATTACAAGAAGTTACAGCTAATTTAATAGATTCAATTGTAGGACAAATTCCAGAAGTAATCTCATATGAAGCAAATGCCCAAAGTATAAAAACACAAAATGCAGTTTCTGATATGCTTTTAAATATCAAATCTTAAATATAAAATACATAAAAACTTATTTATTTGTTTTTATGTATTTTGCTAACTCTTGAAGTTGTTCTTCATTAAAAATTTCTATCTCATTCTCTTTTAAAAGTTTTGCTGTTAAACCTTGAGAATCAATCAAAGTATTTGAAAATGTTCCATCATATATTTTTATATTTCCACAAGATGGTGAGTTTGCTTTTAATAAAGCTACTTTTATATTCTCTTCTTTACATAAATCAAGAGCTTTTTTTGCTCCTAAAAGAAAATTTATAGTTACATCTTCAGCATTTTGATTTTGAACAATAAAAGGTTTATCTCTTTTTACAATTTCAGCAGGAATTCTAGGAATTGGTAATCCACCACTTACTTCAGGACAAAAAGAATAAATTTCATTATCACATAAAATATCCATAAATAACTCTTTTAAAGAAAATGAAACTTTTGGATTAAAAGCTATTGAAGAATTATTTCCATCATACCTTACATCTTCACCCAATAAACAAGCAGATACTAATATTTTCATATATTATTATCTTTTTGGATTTTGTCTAAATCTTCTTTATTAAAAAATGTAGATAATTGGATATTACTAAAAGCAGCTTTCATAGATACAAATATTTGTGGATTTTCAATTTCTAATTTTGCAAGTAATTCTTTTGTAGCTGCTCTTGCGTGTGGCATTTTTACATCAAATCTAAGTCCTGGACAAGCTTCATCACCAATTACATTTATTTCATTTGTATCAGCAAATGCTCGTAATTGTCTTTCTCTACAAAAGATTAATGGTCTGATAACTTCTAAACCATTTTCAGCTGTGTATTTAGGAGGCATTGAACGCATTGTTCCATTATAAAAAAAGTTCATAAAGAATGACTCCATCGCATCATCTAAATGATGTCCAAGGGCTATTTTATTGTATCCTTGTTCTTGTGCTGTTGAATATAAATATCCTCTTCTCATTCTCGAAAAAAATGAACAAAAAGATGAGTTTTTTCTAATTTTCTCCCCTGCAAGTTCAAAAATTTGTGTATCAATAATTTCATGGTCAATTCCATGTTCTTTACAGTGATTACTTAGAAATTCAACTTGTTCACCCATTCCGTAAGTTACTGTTACTGCTTTAAATTCAAAATTATATGGGGCAACTTTTTTTATTCTATTTAAGGCATGAATTAGTGTTAATGAGTCTTTTCCACCTGAAAAACCAACTAAAATTCTGTCACCTTCCTTTATCAATTCATATTCTGCATTAGTTTTTCCAACTATTGTAGAAATTTTTTTACTTAATTCAACCAATATATTATTCCTATAAATTTTTTTGAGATTATAGCAAAAAAGTTCTCAAAAGCTTTTTTAATGTATAGTAAGAATATATAAATAATGTTTTTACCCTATTTTTAGATAAATCATATATAATTTCATAAATAATAATACATAAAGACTCAAAATGACCCTAGAAGAAGAAAAAGAGCTAAGACAAAAAATTACTGACACTATTTTACCACTTGCCATGAATATGACCGAAGACAAAATCAGAACGATCATTTTAGCTGTTGAAAAAGATACTAAAGATATTCAAGAAGGTTTTGGAGCAATGCTTTTCGAACAAATAATGGTTCAAAAAAGTAATATATTAAGAAGAAATATTTAACAACTATAATAAAAAAAGAAAGGTACTTATAATGAGAAACTTTATAAGTTATGATGAATCAATTAATATATTAAATAATTTAAATATATCAAAAATAACTACTGAAAAACTTTTTATTACAAATGCTGTTGGAAAAGTAATAGCAAATGATGTAATAGCAAATCATAATAATCCAGAATTTTTAACATCTGCAATGGATGGTTATGCAATTAAATTTGAAGATATAAAAAATGAAAATATAAAAATTATTGGAAAAAATCCTGCTGGAAGTGTTGTTGAAACACAAATTACAATGGGCACTTGTATTAAAACTTTTACAGGTTCATTAATGCCCAAGGGAAGTGATACTTTAGTTCCTATTGAAAATGTTGAAGTTACACTTGATAAAATAAAAATTATTAAAGAAGTGCCTTTTGGATTTGCGGTTAGAAATATTGGTGAAGATTATAAAAAAGATGAAGTTCTAATCAAAAAAGGAACAGTAATTGGATTTGCAGAAATTGGAGTATTGGCTTCACTTAATATTTCACAAATTGAAGTAATTATTAATCCAACAATTGCAATTGCAAGTACAGGAAGTGAAATTTTAGATTTGGGTGAAATTCAAACAAATGATTCACAAATTAGAAGTTCAAATCATCTAACATTAGAAGCTTTATTTAAAAGTAATGGCGCAAATACTATTCAAATGGGAGTTGTAAAAGATGATATGGATTCAATTACAAAGTTAATTGAAACTGCTTTATTAACATCTGATATTGTTGTTACAACAGGTGGTGTTTCTGTTGGAGATTATGATTTTGTTCAAGATGTCATAAAAGACAAATTAAAAGCAGAAGTTTTATTTCATGGGGTTAATTTAAAACCAGGAATGCATATTTTGTTAGCATTAAAAGACAATAAAATAATTGTCGCCCTTCCAGGTTTTGCATATTCTTCGACTGTGTGTGCAATGCTTTATGTTTTACCTTTAATTTATAAATTTAGAAATTCAAATGAAAAGCTTCCTCTTGTAAAAGCTAGAATAAATCAAGATTTTTCTAGGTTTCAAGCAAAAACAATTTTTACAGCTTGTAATGTTGAGTATAAAAATGGGGAATATCAAATAAATTTTGATGGGAAAAAAAGTGGAACCAGTGCAATATTAACAAATATGCTAGAAAGCCCTGCTTTATTAATACAAAAAGAAAATAGTGAAAATATAAAAGCTGGAGATTTAGTAGATATATTACTATTAAACAATCTAAAATAAATGAATAAAAACTTATTTTATATTCTTATGGTTTTTGCTATGATATTTTGGGGTGCTTCGTGGATTAGCACCAAAGTTCTTACAAACTATGTAAATGAATATGAATTAGTTTTTTTACGAATGGGAATTTGTTTTATTACAATGTTTCCAATAATTTACTTTTATAAACTCTCTTTTAAACTAGATATTAAATCTTTTTTCTTAATTTTAATAGCATCAATTATTTTGACAGCTTATAGTATTTCTATGTTTATAGGTCTAAAACATGGAAGTGGTGGATTTGGTGGTGCTTTAGTTACAACATTAATTCCTATAAATACTTTTATTTTAGTTGCTGTATTAAATAGAAAAACTATTAGTTTAAAACACTCTTTTGCTTTGATTCTTGGAGCTTTTGGGGTTTTAAATATGCTTAATATTTGGAATTTTGACTTGAGTGAAATATTTTCAAAAGATACTTTATATTTCTTATTAGCTTCCGTTTTATGGTCTATCTTAACCATAATCACAGCAAAGGCTACAAAAATAAATGCGTTTGTTTTTACTTTTTATACCTATATTATTTCAAGTTTTGTTCTTTTTGTATTTTTTGTAGATGCAAGTATATTTCAAAAAGTTGTAAATCTTGATTTTATTTTTTGGTTTAATCTATTTGTAATCACAATTTTAAGTACAACCTTCGCCACTTCTATTTATTTTATAGGAGCTTCAAAACTAGGAGCAAAAGAAGTTTCATCTTTTATCTTTTTAGTTCCTGCAACTGCACTTATAATTGGAGCAATATTTTTAGATGAAAAAATCACTTCTAATACTATAATTGGAACAATTTTTACAATAATTGCCATTTATATTTTAAATAATTTAAATTTATTTAGATTATTTAAAAAGTAAAATTTATTTAGTAGCTTTTCTTTCTAAATAAGATTTTACTAAATTGTATGAAATTAAAACAAGTATCATTAAACTAGAAATTTGAGTATAAATAGAACTCTCTTCTGTATATGTACTAAACTTTAAAATATTTAATTCAGAAAAAAATGCATCATACAAAAACCCAAATAAAAACGACAATATTGCTATTGTTGCGAGATAAATTATCAAAGATTTTTTTCCTAAAAGTTTATACACAACACTCATAGTAACAGCACTTGTTGCAGGTCCTGCTGTTAGAAATATAAATGCAGCACCACCACTCATTCCACTTAGCATAAAAGCTGCTGCAAGAGGTAAGGAAGCTGTCGCACAAACATATAAAGGCATAGAAAACAAGATAATTATAATATATGTTAAAAACTGATTATCAAATAATAAAGAACTATATTCTTTTGGTACAAAAGTAGTAAAAATAGCACCTAAAATAAGCCCAATAAATAAAGGGTTTACCATATCTTTTGCCAAAGTTATATACGAATAAATAAAAACTTCTTTTATTGAAAAAGATTTTTTCTTTTCTTTTGAAGAACTACAAGAACAGTGACAATCACAAGATACATCTTCTTTAATTCCTTCTATTTTTTTATCATCTTTTTCTACAAAATTTTGGATTAAACCTACAATAATTGCAATGATTATAGAAGAAAGAACTCTAAAAAGTGTAAAAATTAATCCAAAAAATGAGAATGTTGCTAAAATAGAATCAACCCCAGTAATTGGAGTTGAGATTAAAAAACTTTGAACAGCACCTTTACTTGCACCCTCTTTTCTCAAACTTTGAGCCAAAGGAATAACAGAACAGGAGCAAATAGGAAGTGGTATTCCAAAAATTGTAGCTTTAATTACTGAACCAATTGAGCTTTTTTCTAAATGTTTTGAAATAAAATCATCAGGAATAATTTGTTTTAAAATACCAGCTAATAACAATCCAACCAATAAATAAATTGACATTGCATCCAAAAGTAATAAAAAATTATTTGCTAAAAGTTCAAATTTTTCCATTTATTCCTCAATTAAAGTTTTGGTACTTATTGTTTTTTTTGGTTTTACACCTAGATCTATAAATTCTTCAGCTCTTTTAATCAAGTTTGCATTTCCAGTGCTTAATTTATTCATAGCACTGTCATAAGATTTCTGAGTTCTATTTAAATTTAAACCAATATCTTCTATATCACTTACAAAACCTGCAAATTTATCATATAAATCAGCTGCTTTTTTAGAGATTAGTTGAGCATTTTCATTTTGATGTTCATTTCTCCAAATATTCTCAATAGTTCGTAAGGTTACGTATAAAGTTGATGGAGAAACTAACATGATATTGTGTTCAAAAGCCATTTTGAATAAGCTATCATCATTTGAAGTAGCTAGTATAAAAGCTCCTTCAATTGGAATAAATAATAATACAAAATCAAGTGTACTAACTCCCTCTAAAGCTTCATATTTTTTAGAACTTAATCCTTTAATATGACCATTAATTGATTTGATTAAATCCTTACAAGCATTTTCTTTATGTTGTTTATCTTCTGTTTTACAATAAGCTAAATAAGCATTTAAAGATACTTTCGAATCAATAATAATATCTTTTTTAGATGGTAAATGCACAATTACATCAGGTTTTAGTCGTCTTCCATCTTCATCATTAAATGAACCTTGTACTGTGTACTCTTTCCCTTCTCTTAAGCCAGTTTGCTCTAGAATTGAAGACAAAATCATTTCTCCCCAATCACCTTGAGTTTTATTTTGACCTTTTAGTGCTTTTGTTAAATTTATAGCATCTGTTGATATTTGATTATTTAAATCTTTTAAATTTTTGATTTCAGTTAATAAAGTTGTTCTTTGTATTGTCTCTTCGTTATAAATTTCATTTACTCTTTTTCCAAATAAATCAAGTTGGTCTTTAAACGAAGTTAAAACTTGAGTTAAATTTACATTTGATTTCTTTTGATTTTCATCAAAAAGTTTATTTGCAACATTTTCAAATTCTATTTTCATTTGTTGTCTTGATTCTTCTAAAAGAGTAATCTTTTCATTAAAATTTAACTCTTTTATTTGAAATTCTCTTAAAAGTTGTTGTTCTTTATTTTCTGAAAGTTTTGAAAGATTTGATAATTTTAACTCATAAGTGTTAACAGTATTATCCATAATTTGAGCAGAATGTCTTTCCATTAATTTTAATTTATCTTCAAAATTTTCTTTTATTAATTTTTTTTCTTCTTCCAGCTTTCTATTTGTTGTATTAAGATTATTAATTTGTCCTTCATATGAACTATGATTGAACTCTATTTTTTCATTTAGAGCTCTTAATTTTAATAAAGCTTCATCTTGTAAACTTTGTAATTGATTTTCATATTTTTGTCTTGAAAAATGTAAAACAATTAATAAACCTGATAAAATAGCTATTAAAGCAATAACTAAAATCAAGTAATTAACTTCAATAACTCCATCACTCAACATCTGATTTTACTTTTAAAATAGTCTCAAAATTCATACTATGAACATCATATCCCAACTCTTTAAATCGTTCAACTAAAGGAGGATGTGAATAATAAAAGAAAATATACATAGGATGAGATAAAGGAAATGATTTATTTTCATTCGCAAGTTTTAATAAGGCACTAACTAAATCCTCTTTTGTAGATAAATTTGAACCAAATTCATCGGCTGCATATTCGTTATGTCTAGAAATCATAGAAATTAATGGCATTAAAAAAAATGATAAAATTGGTGAAAATATCATAAATACAGCAATAATCGCATAAGGCTCATTATTTAATGATAATCCTAAAAACAGTTCATCTGGTAAATTTCCAAAAATTGCAAAAAATACAAACATAACAATACCCATAATTCCAATATTTTTTAGAATATCTCCATTTTTAAAGTGTCCTAATTCGTGTCCTAAAACAGCTAATAATTCATTGTGAGTTAATTTTTCAACTAAAGTATCAAATAAAACTACTCTTTTTGTAGCTCCAAGTCCTCCAAAATAAGCATTTAGCCTGTTATCTCTTTTACTTGCATCAACGCTGAAAACTCCACTACTTTTAAATCCAACTTCATTCAAAAGATTTTCAATTTTTGCTTCTAAAACTTTGTCTTTTAGTTTTTCAAATTTATCAAACATTTTATCTCTAATTACTGGATAAAGCATATTTATCAAAATAATTACAGCAAAAATAAACACAAATCCCCAAATCCACCAAGTAGAAAAACTACTAATTATAAATGAAATAACAGCAATTACAGCAGATCCAAAAACTAAAAATAAAATCCCAGTTTTAATAGTATCTTTTATAAAAAGTGCTGGCGTCATATTTGAAAAACCATATTTTTTATTTAATTTAAAAGTTGAATAAAGCTCAAATGGCAAAGTTAAAACCCAATTTATAATAATAAACAAATCCACAAAAACAACAGCTTTTATCCAAAAAGAATCAATTTGAACTAAAGAATCTAAAAATGACAATCCAAAACCAATCCATAAAATAAATAAAATAAAATCATAAAATGATGAACAAATAGCAAGTTTTTCTTTTTCTATTGCATAATCTGCGGCTTCAAGATATTTTGAAGAATCTAAAATAATAGGTTTTAAAAATTTTGCATCTTTTATGTAACCTATTTGCATAAAAGATGTGTAAGTATTGAAAACAAAATATAGACAAAAAGCTATAATAAAAATTTCTAGCAAAGTAATAATCCTTTTTTATTGATATTTTTTATCAATATGATACTACTTTAATGCTTGAAAATATGTAAAATTCCTTTTTATAAATTAAAGTGATTTTATAAAAGAACTAAGAGTTTTAACTGTTTTTTCATCTTCACTAATATAAATTAATTCATAATTCTCTTCAAATGATTCTTTTGTCCAGTTTGTACTTCCAAATATAGCAACTTTAGAGTCTATTAAAGCCACTTTTAAATGCATTTTGTCTTTTACTAAAACTACTTTTATATTATTCTTTTTTAAATATTCAAAAACCTCAGAATCCTCTTTCACTTTTTTAGCATCAAGAAAAACAGTTATTTTTACACCATTTTTTGAAACATCAACTAAATCTTTCGCAAATTTTTTATATGAAAAGTTATACATAGCTACTAATATTTCAGATTTTGCATTTGTGATTGATTCACTTATTTTATCTTTTATCTGTTCACCTTGTTTTGGAAGAATATAAACTTCATTTGAGTATAAATTTAAAACTAAAAAAAGAGCGACTAAAACTATTTTAAACATGATTTTTCCTATTTGAATATTTCAAAAAACTCTAAAGGGATTTTTGAAGGTTTGAAATCTTTTAAAAATGCTAATTTAAATGTACCTTTAAATAAAAGCTCATCATTTCTAAAAACCTCTTGATACATTACAATAGAAGCTAATTTTTTCTCAATTAGTTTTGTTTTTACTTCTAGAATATCGCCAAAAACAGCTGATTTTATATAATCAGCTGTTACACTTTTTACCACAAAAAACTCATTATCTTTGTGGGGAGATAAACCTTTTTGAAAAAAAAGTTCGCTTCTTGCTCTTTCACAAAATTTTAAATAATTAGCATAATAAACAACACCTCCACAATCGGTGTCTTCATAGTA
>JAQVLW010000091.1 GCA_028703945.1 Aliarcobacter sp.
CACCAAATGGTAATATTTATCATTCATTGATATAAAATCGCGGAATAGAGCAGCTAGGTAGCTCGTCGGGCTCATAACCCGAAGGTCATAGGTTCAAATCCTATTTCCGCAACCAAATCAATATTTTAAGTGCTGGTGTAGCTCAGTTGGCTAGAGCAGCTGATTTGTAATCAGCAGGTCGGGGGTTCGACTCCCTTCACCAGCTCCACTTAAATTTACAATCTAACTATACAACTTTATTATTCCCTTAACCTACATCAAAAATCACAAACTTGCCAATCAAACTAATAATTTCTAATGTACTTTTATTTGGTTAATTTACTTGATGATTAAACTCAGGAACAATATCTTTTAATTTAGATAATTTATTTTCACAAAACAATAAATCTTCAATATCTTTATTTAACTTCTCAATATCATAATCTGTCTTTCCAGCAACAGTAATAGACTCATAATCAGTTTTTTTATCACTATCCTCAATAAGCAGTTCTTCATATAGTTTTTCACCCGTCCTTAATCCACAAAATTCTATTTGTATATCAGTTTTACCACTTAAATCTATCATTTTTTGAGCAAGATCGACTATTCTTATTGGTTCTCCCATATCTAAGATAAATATTTCACCACCTTTTCCTATACTTGCAGCTTGAAGTACAAGCTCGCAGGCTTCTGGAATTAGCATAAAGTATCTGGTAATATCTGGATGAGTTACTGTTATATTTTTTCCAGCTTCAATTTGTGATTTAAACTTAGGAATTACACTTCCACTACTTCCTAAAACATTTCCAAATCTTACAGCTACTATTTCTGTTTTATTAGATATTACATTTTGAGCATATAGTTCACAAATTCTTTTCGTTGTACCCATTACATTTGTAGGTCTTACTGCTTTATCTGTAGAAATTAATACAAATTTTTCAACTTCATATTTTATAGATAAATCTATACAATTTTTTGTTCCAATTATATTATTTGAAATACCTTCAAGAATATTTTCTTCTACTAAAGGAACATGTTTATAAGCAGCTGCGTGAATTACAATTTGAGGTTTATATTTTGCAAAAGTATTTTCTATAAATCCAAAATTCCTAACTGTCTGCATAACAGATATAACATTTGTATCTTTTGGATCTGCTTTTAACTCTTCAGTAATAGTATAAAGATTAAACTCACTATGATCAACTAAAATAAGCTGTTTTGCTCCAAATTTGGTACATTGTCTACTTATTTCACTTCCAATACTTCCACCTGCTCCTGTGATTAAAACCACTTTATTTTTTATAAACGAAGATATTCTTACTGTATCTAAATCTTTTGGATGTCGAGCTAATAAATCTTCAACTGAAATATCTTTTAATTGTTTTATATTTGCATTTTTTAAATTATTTACAATTTTTATATCATTTATATTAAATTCATTTAATTTTTCAAAAATATCCATTAACTCTTTTTGAGAATATTCCTTACATATTATAACTGCTTCAATACTTTTTGATTTAATTATCATTTGTAAATCTTCAAATGGATAAACTTTTAAATTTAATATATATGTATTTTCTAAATTTTTATTCATATCAATTATTGCAACTGGAGTATATTTTAAATTTTTATTATCATTTATAAGTGTTTTTACAAAACTATCTGCTCCAATTATTAAAGTATTTTTGTAATCAATATTTTTTTTATTTTCCGAAATAATCCTTTTTAAAAGTCTTAAAAATGTAATAAATACCAATGAAAGCATAAAATCAATTATAATAATACTTCTTGCAAGTGGAGACATTTGTTCATTAAATATTAAAAAAATTATAAAAAATACCACATATACAATAAGATGAGCATATATAATTTTTTTTACTTCATATAAAGAAAAAAATCTCCAAGCTGTCCTATAAAGTCTAAAATTAATAAATACAGAAACCTTTAATACAAAAAGTATTGAAAAAATCACAAAAAAATTGTCTAAAAAATTAATTGGTATTTGGAAATTAAATCTTAAGTTATATGCAAAATATAATGTGAAAAATGAAATTAGGAAATCGCTTAACAAAAAAAATGCAATTCTTTTTAATGTGGTTGGAGTAAACAACAAAGTATCCTTTTAATAAAGTTCCGTATTATAGTGAAAAGGAGATGAAACATCTTTAAAATTTAATAACATTTATGGTTTCCAAAAGTTGAATTTCCTATTCTAAAATCAACTGCAACATCAAAAATTTTGCCTTTTAACACACTAACTAATTTTAATTGTACATAATTTAAACTAAAAGAATAATTTCCGGAATTTCTAATCTTACATATTCCAATCAAAAGCCTTTTTTGAATCCACATATTTAATTGCAAAAATTAAACAAATTAAACTAACCACTAAAGCTAAAAAAATATTTGATATAAAATAAACTATACTAAATAAAAGTAAATTTAATCCTATAGAATAATTTGTTACCTTATAGTGACTCCATCCTGATTGAGTGAGTCTTTGATACGCATGTTTTTTATGAGCTTGAGATAATTTTTCTTTATTTAATTTTCTTCTCATCAAGGTCAAAGTTGCATCAAACCAATAAACTCCAAATAATATGATCCATATCCAAAAGTTAGTTGGTTCTTGATTTGCATAATATATGGTAAAGATTGCAATATTATATCCAAGAAGTGTACTTCCAACATCTCCCATAAAAATCTTAGCTTTGTTCCAATTCCAATATAAAAAGCCTAAAACAGCTATAGCTAAAACTAAAAAATGATTACCACCAAATAAAACAAATCCGGCAAGGGATAAAAATACAGCTTCACTTCCTGCGTAACCATTTATTCCATCTAAAAAGTTATAAAGATTTATAAACCAAATAATCATAAAAAAGGCAAAAATATTTGTTAAGATAACATTTGAAATATCAAAAACACCAAAAGTCAAAGTTTCAAATCCACCTAAACTATAAATTCCTCCAAGGGCAACAGTAGCCTGAACTAAAAGTCTTAGTTTAGGACTTAATTCATATATATCATCAAAAAAACTAACTATTGATATAACTGCTCCAAAAAGTAAAGCATAAAAAAGATTTGGCTCTATTTCACCTGCAAAATATAGATAAACTAAACCTATAAACCAAGTAAGTGAGAGTGCAATTCCACCACCATGAGGTGTTGGAACTGTGTGCGAACTTCTTTCATTTACTGTTGCAACTAGGGATTTTTTTATCATATAGTTTTTTATAAAATATGTAAATGAAAAAGAGATTAAGAATAATATTATGTAAACCATTAGTAGTGAAACCTACAAGATACTATAGCAATATAACTTTCGCTAACTTCATATACCAATCTATGTTCATCACTTATTCTTTCTTTTATTAGTTGATTAATCTTTTTTAAAATCTGCTTATCTGTGTTTTGCCGATACATATATTCTTCCCCCCAATCCTTATCAAAAAATATTAAATTCATTCAGCCTCTTAATTGTATTCTGTAATATTTTCTTTATCTTTTTTTATCATCAGTCTAATCCCTTCTTCAACACTATAAGGATTTTTTAGATTTAGTTTTTCTCTTGTTATAGTATTATCTACTTCTAAACTTCCATAAAGTCTTTTGTGAAATGATGGTTTTAGTAATTTTAATAAACTTTCAAAAAATAGTATTTTGACTAAATATATTTTTTTATTTAAATTCTTAGATATAAGTTCACAAAATTTTGTAGTAGAAAGTGGTTTATCATCACTAGCTAAAAATATTCCCGCTTTTTGTTGAATTACAAGCTCATCAACTAAATGACAAATATTTCCTATATAAACCATACTTCTTTTATTTTCTATTTTTCCAAAAGGTAAAATTGGTATTTTATTTACAAGACTTATCAATGCTTTG
>JAQVLW010000047.1 GCA_028703945.1 Aliarcobacter sp.
TTTTATCCTACTAAATAATTTAAAGTATAACCAGTTAAAAGTATAGCGATACCCACTACACCAAAAAATATTCCAATTAATTTTATTGAAATTATTCTTTTTAAAATCATAGCTTCTGGTAAACTAAGAGCAACTATCGCCATCATAAAGGAAAGTGCAGTTCCTATTAAAACACCTTTTTGTGTTAAAACTTCTATAATCGGTAAAATTCCCAATTCATTTGAATACATAGGAATCCCCGCTATTACTGCGATTATTGGCGCATACCAAACATCTCCACCTGCATATTTACTAATAAGATCTTCTGGGATAAATCCATGAATAAATGCACCAACTCCCACTCCAATGATTATATAAAGATATATTTTTTTAAAAATATCTACTGAATAATCCCACGATTCTTTTATTCTATGTTTAAATAAAGTTCCATCTTCTGTGTAACTTATATTATCAAGAGGTTTTACTTCAATTAAAACTTCTTTTTCCATATTCATAGCCCCAATAATAAGTCCTACAACAATAGAGATTATTACTCCAAAAGCAACATAAAGCACAGCTATTTTCCAACTAAACATTGAGATTAAAAGTGCAAATACCACAGGGTCACTAAGTGGTGCTGAAACTAAATAACTAAATGCAACTCCCAAAGGAATTCTTGCTTGTAAAAATCCTAAAAAAAGTGGAATTGCACTACAAGAACAAAAAGGAGTTATAATCCCAAAGATTGAAGCTAAGATATGTCCCACAATTTTATTTTTCCCACTTAAATATACTCTTACTTTTTCAAGAGGAAAATAACTTCTTAAAAATGTAATTAAATATACAATAACTATTAAAAGAATAAATATTTTAATCGTATCAAAAACAAAAAAATGAACTGCATCACCAAGTTTAGTACCTTTTACAAGTCCTAATATATCAAATACTAAGATAGCACTTAGATTATTCCACCACTCAAACATCTATTTTAAAGCCTCAACAACTTTTGGAAGTAAAACTTCTTCTATCTCTTTATATGTAGCTTCAAATGCTTCAAAACCTTTTCCATCTGGATCTTCAAAACCAACATGAATTTTTGCTACTGGTTTTGGAAACATAGGACAAGTCTCATTTGCATGATCACAAACAGTTACAATTAAATCATAATCATTGTTTATTACAGTATCAAGTGTTTTTGAGTGGTATTCTTCTTTCCAAATTCCTTTTTCTTCAAGCAATTTTTTAGCATTTGGATTTACTCTTCCACTGGCTTTTACACCACTTGAATCTGCACTAATTCCTTCTAACTTTGCATTGATTAACGCTTCTGCGATAATACTTCTACAAGAATTTCCTGTACATAAAATTAAAACTCTTTTTGTTACATTACTCATTTTTATCCTTTTTATTAAATTTATTTTTTATTTTAAACTGCTAAAAGTACCAATAGTAAAACCGGTGGTGTAATAATAAGCCCAAATTTACTATATTCCCAAAATCCTATTTTCACACCTTTTTTTGCTAAAACATGAAGCCATAATAAAGTAGCTAAACTACCAAATGGTGTCATTTTTGGTCCAAGGTTACACCCTATAATATTTGCATAAGCTAAAGCTTGATTTGGTATATCATGAAGGGCAATATCCATAATCATAACCGTTGGCATATTATTCATAATAGCACTTAAAAAAGCTGCTATAAATCCTGTTCCAATAATTGCAATTGTGTCACCTCTTAAAGCTAAATCTTTTAAAATAATTGTTAAATAATCTGTTAATCCAGCATTTTTCAAACCATAAACTACAATATAAAGTCCAATACTAAACCAAACAACTTGCCAAGGAGCTTCTTTTATAATCTGTTTAGCATTTACTGTTTTTGAAAGTGTTGCAATGATTAAAAAAATAATCGCTCCACCTAAAGCAAAAATAGAAATTGGTAAATCAAAAGCATCACCAATAAAATATGCACATAATAATAAGCCTAAGAAAACCCAAGAAAAATAAAATAGTTTCATGTTTTTTATTACACTTTTTGGCTCTTTTAATAAACTTATATCAACTGTTTGTGGTATATCTTTTCGTAAAAGTAACCACAAAATAACAATGGAAGCTAGAACACTTACAATAAATGGAATAATCATATTTAAAAAATATTCCACAAAACCAATACTAAAATAGTTAGCCGTTACAATATTTGTTAGATTTGAAAATACAAATGGTAAAGATGCACTATCACTTATAAATCCGCCTGCCAGCAAAAAGGCAACTATTGTTTTTGTATTTAGTTTTAATATTCTCATTTTTGCAAGTAAAATCGGAGTTAATATTAAAGCTGCTCCATCATTTGCAAAAAGTGCTGAAACAAAAGCCCCAAGTAAAATAGAATAGATAAACATCTTAATTCCACTTCCATTTGAAAACTTTGCCATTTTAAGTGCTGCCCATTCAAAAAATCCTATTTCATCTAAAACCATAGATAAAATGATAATTCCAATAAATGCTAAGGTTGCATCCCAAACTATATTTGTTACAATCAAAACATCAGAAAAACTTACAACTCCAAGAACTAAAGCCACTATTGAGCCAATAACTGCAGTTGTTCCAATTTGTAAATTTTTTGGTTGCCAAATTACAAAAATAAGTGTAACTATAAAAATAAGACTTGCAACTATCATACTACATCCTCTTTAAACTCTTCAACTCCAGCTTTTAATACATAAATAAAAGTATCAACTTCAAACTCATCAAATCTCTCAACGGTTACTTCTTCCCTTTGAAATTCAGCTCCTTCAAACTCATCTAAATTATCCCAATGATTTATTAAATTATCTGAATAAAATAAAAACCCATGAACCATATCACCATCTTCATCAAGTTTAATTCCAGGATACCCCATACTTGCACTCCAACCTGCATCTTTTAGAAAACCTTTTACGGTTGCTGGAACAAATTTTCCAACAATGTTTTCTAAAACATGTCCATTTGGGCAATTTGGCATTAAAGTTCCATATACAAAAAGTGTCTCTTTCACTCATTTTCCTTTGTTTCACATGCTTTTTTCAAGTTTGGTAACTCTATTTGTAGAGTCATAATCTCTTTTATACAACTTTGTCTAAACTCATCCAATGGAAATCGGATACTATAATAAGCCCATCTTCCCTCACGCTCAAGTTTTAAAAATCCAGCTTCTTTTAGAATTTTTAAATGTCTTGAAAGTCTTGATTGAATCATTTCAAAAGAGTTTTCTAAATCACAAACACAACATTTCCCATAAATATTTATAAATTTAAGTATTTTTATTCTTGTTTCATCATTTAAAGCACTTGCGGATTTTAGAAATATATCCATAAAATTCCTTTTCTTTTTTTGAAGTATAACTAAATAAATTTAATATATCAATATATGTTGATATATTAAATTTAAAAAAAGATGCGATTTTTGATAATCACTTAAAAAAAGTGATTATCATAGGAAGAAAGATTGCTGTAAATATTCCACTAAGTCCCATTGCAAGTGCTGAAAAAGCTGCTGCTTTTTCACTTATTTCTATAGCTCTTGCTGTTCCAATTCCGTGAGAAACTAAACCAAGGGCGAAACCTTTTGAAGTATCGTGTTTTATATTTACAAGTTTAAAAACAATTGTTCCAAATAATGCTCCAATAATTCCAGTAATAAGTACAAATCCAACTGCTAAAGATGGAATTCCACCTATTTGTTGTGACGTGATTATTGCAATTGGTGCAGTTATTGATTTTGTTGTCATTGATAACATTGTTGGTAAATCAGCTCCAAAAACCCACAGTAATGAGACCGCAATTACAATTGAAAAAATGCCTGCAATAAATAAAGTAAGAACTATTGGCAGAAAAAGTGATTTTATATATTTCAAATTTTTATAAAGTGGCAATGCCAAAGCAACCGTTGCAGGTCCTAAAAAGAAATGAATAATCTCAACACTTTTGAAATACTCTTCAAAAGAAGTATTCGTAAATATTATTAAACTAAGCAGTATTACATAAGCTATTATGATTGGTTGTAATAGTGTATGTTTATTACATTTTTCATAGATTATTATTCCCAATTTAAAAGCTGCTAATGTAGCAATCAACCATGTAAGTGGCGTTGAATGAATATAATTTATTAAAGCTTCTGAATTCATTTTTTTTCTGCTTTAATTGTAAGATAGTCCATAAATTTTGCTGCAAAAACAAGAGCAATTAAAGTTCCAACAAATAATGCAATTGCAATTGCCCAAAACTCTCTTGTAATAATATCAATTTGAGTGATAATTCCCATTGCAGCCGGTATAAAAAGTAAAGGTAAATATCTTAAATGTAATGCAACCGCATTATCAAGACTATGAAAACTGCTTTTTCTGATTAATAAAAATACCAATAATAAAATCATTCCAATTACTGGACCTGGAACTAAAAGTGAAAAAAACTTTGCAATGCATTCACCTAAAAATTGAAATAATAATAAAACAATAATACCTTTTAACATTCATTCCCTTTAATAAAATTTACAAAATCAAACAAGTGGATTTTCACCAGTTACCCAAGTTGCCAAATATTTTTCAACTAAATGAAAATCTTCACCTTTATGTTCTGTAAAAGTAATATACTGATTTTTACTTACAATTCCAAAATTGTGTTTTACAATTTCCATATATTTTAAAGCCAACTCTCTTCTTTTTTCAATTGTTCTCCCTTCTCGTATATCGAGATTCATCAAACAAATATCATCATTTATATCAGCTCGTCCAATTGTAAGACTATATTTATCATACTCTCTTAAACTAATAGCAATATGGTCAGTTCCTGTATCCATAATTTGACTAAAAGCCTCTCTTATTTCATTTACAAAAATTTCTTTAGATTCTTTTGATACTTTTTTATTTATTTCAAACTGTAAATGTGGCATAAACTATCCTTTTTATTTTTTAAATAGTTGATAAATCGAAGAGAAATCCTCTTCACCTTTTCCCATCATCTTCATTTTAGAAAACAGCTCTTTTGGGAGGCACGCACTATAAAGTGGTAATTTTAGATTATATGCTAAATCTTGTAAAAGATGCAAATCTTTATTTATTGCATTATTTGAAAAATGAGCAGAAAAATCTTCATCTATTAATTTTTGAGTTTTTGCTTTTAAAACAAGTGATTGACCACCACCAACTCCTAAAATCTCTAAAGCTTTTGCTTTAGGAATTTCACAACTCTCAGCAAATGCTGTACACTCCGCAAGTGTTGCCATAAATGAACCTAAACATAGATTGTTTATAAGTTTCATTTTTGTAGCACTCGATGGTATTGGAAGATGAAAAATTTCTTTTGCAATTTTTTCTAAAATTGGTTTCATAGCTTCAAAAACTTCAATTTTCCCAGAACTCACAACCGTTAATTCACCTTTAAGTGCTGGTGCAACTGAACCAAAAACTGGATTTTCAAGATAATTTGCTCCAAAATCATTAACTAATTTATGAAATTCTAAAACATCTTCATAATGATTTGTTGTTAAATCAATAATTGTTTTTCCTTTTAACTCTTCACATAAAAGTCCATTATCACCTGTTAAAATCTGTTTTACAGCCTCACTATCAAATAAACATAAAAAAATCACATCACATTTTTGAAGAATCTCTTTTGGAGATGAAACTATTTCGTACCCTAAATCTTTTATTTTTTCTATATTTCTATTATAAACTACCAATGTTTCACCAAGCTGTGAAAGTCTTGTTGTTATAGCAGTTCCTAAATTTCCTAATCCTATAAATCCAATTGCCATAAATTTGCTCCTTAGATATTTATTATTTATATTATAGAGAGTTAAAATAAAAAAAAGATGATATTTTGAAATTAGTTTTGTGATAATTGGGAAGTTAATAGATGAGAAAATCTCATCTATTAAAAAAAGTGTTATTTTTTGAAGTCTGCTACGATTTTAGCTTTTAGTTTTGGAATTGTAAATCCAAACTCTTCAAATAAATCATTTGCAGGTCCTGAAGCCCCGAATGTATCCATTCCGAATACAACATCAGCAAATTTATAATATTCTAAACCTCGAGCTGCTTCAACAGCATAAACTCTAGTATTTTTATCAATTACTTGGTCAATATAAGATTCATCTTGCTCTAAGAATAAATCAAAACAAGGAACAGAAACTATATTTGCAATAATTCCTTCTTTTTCTAAAGAACAAGCTGTTTGTAAAGCTAACATTAACTCAGATCCAGATGCCATAATTGTAATATTTGCATTTTCTCTTTTTTTAAGTAAGTATCCACCATTTGCAACTGTTCCAAATGCTCTTTCATCTTTTAATACTTTTAAACCTTGTCTTGAGCAAACGAACGCTGTTGGTGCTTTCATTTTTAAAGCAACTTTCCAAGATTCAACATTTTCACTAGCATCTGCTGGTCTGAATGTATAGAAATTTGGTAATGCTCTAAATTGTGTTAAATGCTCAATTGGTTGGTGAGTTGGTCCATCTTCTCCAACTCCAATAGAATCGTGTGTCCAAATAAAATGTTGAGGGATTGAAGCAAGGGCCGCAATTCTAGCACTTGGTTTTAAATAATCAGAGAATACAAAAAATGTTGCTGAATAAACTCTAAATAAACCGTATAAGTTCATAGCATTTGTCATTGCAGCCATTGCATGTTCTTTGATCCCAAAGTGGATATTTCTTCCATTTGGGAAATCACCCATTCCCATTAATTCTGTTTTATTTGATGGAGCTAAGTCAGCACTTCCACCTAAAAATCCTGGAATTGCTTTTGCTATTGCATTTAAAATTTTATGATTTGAATCTCTAGTTGCAACACTTGAATCAACTTCAAAAGTAGGATAAACAACAGAATCAAAATCAGGATTTTGAAGTTCAGCAATTTTTGCTTTGGCTTCTTTACTTAAAGAATCATTCCAGTTATTTTGAGCAATAGAACCCACAATTAATTTATCGAAAGCTCCCTTTACATCAGCAGGTACAAAGAATTTTTCTTCAGGATTAAATCCAGCCTTTTCTTTTGATTTTGCAATTTCATCATCACCCAATGGCGCACCATGAGCATGGTGACTTCCTTCCATTGTAACAGCACCTTTAGCGATTGCTGTTTTTGCGATAATTAAAACAGGCATAGTTGCAGTTTTTGCAGAAACTAACGCTTTATCAATTTGCTCAAAATTATGTCCATCTATTTCAATAACTTCAAAATCAATAGCTTGAAATCTTTTTTTAACATTTTCACTCCACGCTAACGAAGTATCACCTTCAATAGTAATACTATTTGAATCATAAATAATTACAAGATTATCAAGTTTTAAATGTCCAGCACTTGAAGTTGCTTCATAAGAAATTCCTTCTTGTAAATCTCCATCTCCACATAAACAATAAACTTTATGATTAATTACTTCACGTCCAAGGATATTTTGTGCATATTTTGAAGCTGCTGCAAAACCAACAGCATTTGCAATTCCTTGCCCTAAAGGTCCTGTTGTAATTTCAATTCCATGAGTATGCCCATATTCTGGATGACCTGGAGTTTTTGAGTGAGTTTGTCTAAAGTTTTTCATATCATTTACAGATACATTGAATCCCCAAAGGTGTAATAATGAGTAAACTAATCCAGTTGCGTGACCCCCACTAAACACTAATCTATCTCTATTTAACCATTTTTCATCTGCTGGATTTACATTTAAATGTTTACTTAATACTGTTGCAATATCAGCCAATCCCATTGGAGCACCTGGATGTCCTGAATTTGCTTGTTGCACCATGTCAGCTGCTAAAAATCGAATAGTATCTGCTTGTTTTTGTAGTAATTGTTTTGACATAATAATCCTATTTATTAAGTGGAGTTTTGTAATTTTAGCGATTATATCTAAATTAAATTAAATACAATATGAAGTAAATAAGCTTAAATTTTTGGAATAATAATTTTAAAAAAAGCACCATTAGAAGAGTTTTTTACAGATAATTTTCCATTCATATTATTCTCAATTATAAGTTTTGACATAAAAAGTCCAATTCCTGAACCACCAATTTTTTCATAGGTAAAAAAAGGGTCAAATATTTTTTCTATAGGTTTTACTTTTATTCCTCCACCGTTATCTTCTACTATTGTTATAATATTATTATTTTTCTCATATATTGATATTTTTATATATGGATTAATTACATTTCTTTGAACTAAAATATCTTTAGCATTGTTTATTATATTTATCAACACTTGAGAATACTCATTCTTAAAGCCAATCATTTCAGGATTTTTCTGAATTATAATATCAAGTTTTATATTGTGAGTTTTTAATCCTCCACTTATAATATTTATAGTTGAATTTATTTGTTCTAATAACTGAAATTTGATTTTTTCTTTATCCGTAGCAAAAAAGTTTTTAAAGTCATCAATTGTATTTGACATATATTTTGTTATATGGTTTAGTTTATTTATTGTTTCTAAAATTTCTTCATTATCTAAAGGTATATCAAGAGTAATTTTAGCTTCAAGAGGTAGAAATAATGAGTTTATTTCCATTAGAGGCTGTCTCCATTGATGGGAGATATTTCCTAACATTTCCCCCAAAGATGCGAACTTTGACTGTTGAAACATTAACTTATCTTTTTCTCTATTTTTCGCAACTTCTTCTTTAATCTTTTCTTCAAGTTCTTTATTATGGTGTTCAAGGTTTAAAAAGTCATCTAATTTTGTTTGTTTCATTATTTTAATCTATCAAAAGAATTAATAAATAGGAGAAAACTCCTACTTATTTTAAAGTGTAACATCAATATCTTCATCAATCAATAATTTAACTGTTGAATTTATACCTGTACCTTTGTATACATTATAATTTATTCCTTCATATGATTCTCTTCCATTATTTGCCCAATCACTCGGCGTATCTAGGTGAATAATATCTCCTAGATTTCCTTTAATAATCAATTCATTATCATTATCTGTGATATCAATAACTTCATTCAAATCTAATTTTAAAGTTTGATTACTACTATTTTCTAAATCAATAACTTCAATATTTTTAACTTTTGAAGCAATATTAGCTAGATCAATAGTATCGTTATTATCTAAAACTAATGTATCTTTACCACTTCCTGCATCTACTGTTGCATTTAAATTATCTACACTAATAATATCATTTCCACTTCCTGTTTTAATACTTGTTGTAGTTGAAGTTCCTATAACAGTTAAATCAGCAGTTTCATTACTTAAATTAATAATATTTGAATTTGATATATTCATATCAAAAATTCCAGTAGCTGGTGTATCAAGAACATCTATTCCATCGACTGTTTTTACAGAAACACCTACTTTACCTTCATAGTTATGATATAAAATTTCAACATTGTTTATTTGTGCTGTTGGTATTCCTTCCAACTTCCAACTTGAAGTTGATATATCATAAGTAGCACTTGGATTTCCATTTAAACCATTAAGTAATGTACCATCTGACAATCTAAATAATACTGTAGCATCCAATGCTTTTACTTCTCCATTTAAAATAACAGTTAATGTTTCAGAACCATCTAAATCTGTCATATTTGCATTAAGATTAATTTCTGTCCAATTATATGCATTTGCAAATGTTGTTGTTGGACTTATAGTTACAATACTTGCAACAGGAGTAACATTTAAAGTAAAATCTTTACTTATAGTGCTAATTATTTCACCATCTTTTATAATAGTTTTTAATGTTATTCCTGAATCTACTCCACTCCAATTTTGTGGAGCTTTTATCCATATTTGAGGAGCTGTTCCATTAGATTCTACAGGAATACTCCAAGTGTTATTTATATTGTCATTACTTCCAGCATTTTGTGCTAATTTTTGATGCCCATCTTCACCATAATATACTAAGAACCCATTTTTAATTCCATTTAAAAGTATAGTTTGAATTGTTTCAGAACCATCATTATCTATCATATTTGATAAACCAATTCCTCCATTATCTGTAGTTAAAGCAATAAATTCATTAATTCCATCTGTATATTCATTTCCTATTGCTTTTAGTCCTTCTAATTCTAAACCATTTGCAACAGATGTAATATTTATAGTAATAATTCCTCCACCAAATTCTGTATTAATAGCACCATGTTCTTGCGTTTTTAAAGAGTAAGTAAATTTAGCTGTTCCTGATACATGTTCATCTGGAGTAAATTTAAGTCCAATCAATTGACTTGATGAAATTGTTGCACTTGTTGTAGTTCCATTAAAATAAATTGTTGTTCCATCAGATAATTCTAATACTCCTTTTGCACCAGTGTGTGTTAGAGTTATATCTCCTATCATTTTATAATCTGAACCATCAGCATTCGCACCATCATTTGAGAAATTTCCATTTGAATCTAAATCATCAACTGTTTTAGGTTTTATATCAAAGGTATATGATTTATCTTCATCAATTGTACTAATTAAATTACCTGAAGATATTGCATCTGTTACAGGAGTAACATTTTCATCATTAAATCCTCCAGCTGGAGTTATAACTGAAACTAAACTTGTCCCTAACACATAAGTAGTTAATGTTGGTTGTATAGAAACTTTTTCGCCTTTATCATTATTTTCATTGAAATTCGCTTCTGGTAAGAATACTATACTTTTTAATGCTGTTTCAATATTATCTGCACTACCAATATTTAATACATATACAGTTTCACCATTTTCTTCATAAGTAACTAATTTTGATAAACTATTAGTACTAATACTTACATTTTCTAAACCTTTAAATGATATAGAATAAGATTCATCTGTTCTATTAGTATCAGTAATAATTGTAACAATATCAGCTAATGAAAAAGATGCATCTTCTGTTACATTAAAATCTTTAATGGTAAATCCTATATTTATTCCATCCCCTGTTCCACCTGAAGCATTAGGAAGAGCATCTTCAAATATCATTTCAGTAGTTGCTGTAGTAACTTGACTATTTTCTCCATCTTGATTATAAGCAGTGATTTTAATATTATATTTTTCACCTATTCCATTTGATAAAGTATTATGCACATTAAATTTTAAAGTATAACTTCCATCCAGTTTAGTATCAGGAATATCAATAAACCACAAATTTGTACCATTACTTGTTACAGAGAAAGTACCATTTTCTATACTCATACCAAGAGGAACACCCTCAACGACAAGTCTTGTAACTGCTTCTGAACCATCTGTATCTTTATCATTATTATCAGAGGCAACGGCATTTAATGCAATATCAACAGTGAAACTTCCTGTTTCTTTTATAGTTACAGTTTCTACATTATTACCATTTTGAGTTGATACATCTATAATTGGAGATAGACTTACTACATTTGCATCTATAGAGATTTTATCTGTTACAGCTGTTAGTGTTAAATTATAAGTTGCATCTTTTTCTTCAATATCTGATATAACAGTTGAATCACTTAATGTAATACTATCTTTAATAGTATATTTAAAGTTAAAGTTTGTATCTTGCGATGAACCTAAATCTGATTTATATTGTACATATAAATCTTTAGCTTCTTGAGCATTTAAAATATAATAACCATCTGCATCTTTACTTAAACTTGAAATAGGTGTTGTATTATTTCCTAAATAAAGTGTAAAATCTTTTCCATCAACATCAAGAGCTAATATTCTAACTTGTACTAATGATTCATCGCTATCACTTGCAAAAATACTAAAATTAACTTTTGTTAAAATATCTTCTTTTACACTAGTTGAAGTATTTATTGTAGCGTCCACATCTGGTCTTACTAAAATTTTTACATTTTCATAAGATAGGGTCTTGCTATCTCCTTCTTCCTCCGTTGTAACATATCTAATTTTAAAATCTATTTCTCCATTATAATTTTTTTCAGTAAAAAATTTTATATTATTTATATCTTTTGCATCAAATAACCAAGTTCTTGATTCTCCTTCTCCGCCCAAGAAAACAGCTCCTTCAATATCAAAGTTTCCTTTAACTCCTGTGATAACTACATTTAAATCTTCTGAATTATCATAAGAAGAAAGACCAGATTTTTTATAAATATCTGCAAAATTAATAGTTGCACCATTTCCAGTATTTCCCATATCTTCACTAACAACTGATTGATATATTCCATTTTGTACTGCTGTACCAGTAGAATCTAATTCTTTAACTATTTCATTTACAGGAACATCTGCTACACCATTTATTTGAACATTTAAAGTAAGTTTTTGAGCAATTAATTCACTTGTTACTGTTGTTACAACTCCTGCAGAATCAGTAGCAGTATCTACACTATAAGCTTTTACTTTTAAATTAAAATTTTCATCACTATTATGAGTAGGAACTACTTGTAACGGCGTTGTATTATTAAAATTTTCAATAGTAATTGTTCCTACTGGATTTTGTAATACTTCTATTCCATTGTAATAGATACTTGCACCAATAGGAATATCAGAAAGTATAATAGTAAATGTTTCAGAACCATCTATATCGTCAGATTTTACATTTATATCTAAATCAATAGCTCCAGGTATTTTATTTCCTACTTTTGCATTAATATCATCTGCATTTTCATCATTTGAAGTATTTCCTTTACTTCTTCCTGCATCTTCATAACCTTTTGCTTGAGATACACTAAGAGTAACTTGATTTGCAATAGGATCAACATTCATTTTTAAATAAATAGTTTGTGTTTTAGTTTCAGGAACTGTGCCATCAGTATGGTCATTAATGTCTGTTACTTTTAATGTAATTATTGCATCTATTATTCCACTATATTGTGCAGGTAAAGTCATAGTAAATGTAGGATCAACAATTTTTTCAGCTGTTGCATCAAAATCAACTATTGCAATTCCACTTGAATTTGCAACTGCACTTACTCCACCTAAAGTAATTATTGTACCAGCAGGAACACCACTTACAGTATAACTTCTTTGCTCTGAACCATCTAAATCAACTGAATTACCCGAAGTAGGTGTTAAAATTGATTTTAAATCAATTACATTATTTCCTTCTTCTAGCTTACTTGCTATTGTATAAGTTTTCTCATCACTAGAAATAGTATCATCAGGTTTATTTTTATTATCGAATTTTAATGAAATATCATCTGTTACTGATTTAACAACCACCGTGATATCTGTTGATGTTGTTTTACCTACAACTACTGAAAGTGGATTTCCACTATCATCAACTTCATAACTTGTTGCTTTTAATGTCATAGTTATATCATCATGTGATTGTGAAATAGGAGTAATAGTTAAATTTTCATATTGTATTTTTGTTAAATGTATAATACTTGTATCATTCATATTAATATTTGAATAATGTAAAGAAGTATCTAAACTACCATCAGTATTAACAATTACAAATTTTAATGTTGCTTCAGAAGTTCCACTATTTAACGCAATATTACCATTGTAAATTATTGCACCTTTATCAATACTAGAAAGTTCAATAACACCTATTCTTTCAGCATGATCACCTGTTTTATTAACATTATCATCTGAATTATCGATAATAGTTGGAAGAGTTAAATTCATATCAACATTTACATCTTCATTAGTTGTTACATTTGTATAAGTCCATATTAAACTATCTGCAACAGGATTAACTTTAAATTTAATTTCTCCACTAGCACTATCGCCATCACTATCTTCAATACGATATTTAAATGATGGAGTATCATTGTAATTTGAATAATCAGGATTTGGAGTAAATGTCACATAACCTGCCCCATTGTATGTTAATTTTCCTATTACAATATGTGAATCATTTGGGTCAAAAATATCCATCGTTGGATTACTTGAATTTAAAGATTCTGGTGCACCTTTATTCCAGATTAATAAACTTGAGAAGCTCTCTTCAGTTAAAATAATATTTATTGAAGTATCTTCATTTAATTCAAATGTTTTATCTATAGCATTTGGTAAAGAATCATTCACAGTTACTTTAAATTCTACAAGAGGACTAGTTTTGCCTTGATCAGTAATGTTAAACCCAAAATTAAGAACTATATCATCATCTGTACCTGGACCTTTATTTATTGGATGATCAATATTTTCATACTGAGTATAAGTATAACTATCATCACTACCACCTGCACTATTTTTATTTAGTTTAATTTCAAATACAGTTTTGTTGTCCCCTTCTCTAATTGCTGTGATTGTATTTCCATTTAAAACATATGTTATTTTTTTACCATCAGAAGTTAAAGGTTCACCTAAACTATTAGTTGGTGTTGTTGTAAAAGACAATGTATATCCATTATCTCCACTTGGAGCTGTTATGCCTAGATTTCCTGTAGTTGAAATCGATGTACTAGCATTTGTTACAACAAAATTATCTTCATCAACTGTTCCATTTATAGGTATCCCTATACTTACTCCATCAATAATTTCACCTGTTACACTATTTTTTCCTGCATGTATTTCTACCTTTTCATAATACTGACTTGATTGTTCTACTCCAGTAATTTTTAAAACATAACCTTCTTTACCTTCATTTGTAAAATCATCAACTGTTGAATTTTTAACAATTACACTACTATTTCCACCCGTTATTACAACTTCAGTTGTTTTATAAGTTGTAGCACTATTAAAATCTTCATTTTCTGTAGTATCTGAACTATATGTTAAAGTTATTTTAATACTTTGTCCAGCAGGAACAACTACTGGATTTCCAAACTTATCAACCAAAGTAATCGTATGTGTTAAAGTATTTCCTTCTATTACAGAAGCGTTATTCTCAATTTTTACATACACAGTATCTTCTTGTCCAAAAATAGTATCATCTAAGATTGTTGTTACAACTTTTTCATTATTTAAAATAACATCTTCATATATTTTTCCACTATTTGGAGCTTTGTAATTTTCAATTGAAATATTTAAAACTTCACGATTATCAGATATATAATCATCTAAGGCATCCATAGAAATAGCTTTACCAAGAACAATATTAGTTAATGCTGATTGAGGTAAATAATCATTTGACCCAGCAGATGCATTTGCAGCCGTATTCACAGTAGCTGTATCTGGTGTAAATTTGAAATTTACTGTCCCAACTTGATCTGACATAACAGTATTATCGTTAAATTCTGTCGTATTTGGTTTAAAAGCTAAAGCAACATAATGTGTTTTACCACCTTCAGTTACACTATTTGTTGTTAAATAGTTTCCATTCGTATCTTTTAAAGGCATTCCATTTTCATCAGATACAAAGATTTTAATAATAATCGTATCTGTTGTATC
>JAQVLW010000048.1:0-7882 GCA_028703945.1 Aliarcobacter sp.
CTAAATCAACAACAACTTTTTCACCACTTGCAAGATAATTATAACTCACATAGTCAGCAGCTCCAGCTCCACCATCAAGGTAGTTTTGTCCTCCACCACCACTTATGGTATCGTTTCCAGCTCCACCTAATAAAGTATTATTTTGAGCACTTGAACCAATAATTGTATCAGCACCTGCTCCACCTATGATATTTGTGATATTTGTTATTGTATCGGTTTTAGCAGAAGCAATATCTCCATTTAATTTTTTTGTTACAGTATTAGACGAGTGTAAATCAACTTCAATAGTTCTATTGCTTGCATACGAACTATAATCAACCGTATTGCTAGTTCCACCTACTCCATTAATTATGTTGTTTCCATCATCTCCATCTATTATAGTTCCATCTGATAGTAAAATACCTGCTTTAAATATGTCGTTTCCATTACTACTTCCAAGAAGAGTATCATCTCCACCACTTCCTACAAGGATATTTCCATCTCCCATGTAAGCATCAAGTATATTATTTGAATTATTTCCACCAATAAAGTCTGCTAATGTTGTTCCTTTTATATTTTCAATATTAATTAATTTATCTGTTTCCGCTCCAGAAATTGCATTAGCATATCCATTAATATCAGTGCTATTCATATTTATATTAAGTGCCATTAGTTTTTGGTTATACCAAACCCAGTCTCCAATACCATTTCCACCATCAAGAGTATCATCACCAGCTCCTCCATCAAGAGTATCATCACCAACTCCTCCATAAAGTTCATTGGTATTTGCATCACCTTTGATGTAGTCATTTCCACTTGTCCCGATAACATTTCTAATATTTTTAACTGTATCATATGTACCTACTATTTCAGTAGTTCTTACATTATCACTATAAATACTTACTTTCGAAAACTCTCCTCCATCAAGAGTTACACTAATAGCTCCTGTTGTAACTTTGCTATAATCAAGTACATCAGCTCCAGTTCCACCATCTACTTGATTAATATAGTTATTTCCGCTTCCAAAAAAACCACCCATAATAAAAGTGTCTGCACCAGCTTCACCAAATAAAAAGTTAGAACCTTTACCACCATAAATAATATCGTTTCCATCTCCAGCTTTTATAATGTTTGCTTCATCGCTACCTATTAAAATATCTGCATTTTTTGAGCCTTGAATATTTTCAAAGTTTACAACCGTACTTATTTGTCCATTTCGAATAGCATTAGAAGCAGCATAAGAAGTACCATTTATAGTAACAGCACTATTTCCAATATTTACACTAATTCCATTTACACTTGTAACACTTTCAAAAGAAACAGTATCTCCTGAAATATGAGAACCTCCATCAAGATAGTCATTCCCACCATCACCATCGATAGTATCATCACCACCACCACCTCTAATAGTGTTATTGGTACTGTTTCCTATGATAGTATCATCAGCAGTGCTTGAACCTATTATATTTTCTATGTTTTTAATAGTATGGTTTGATGTATCTCCACCAACTCTTACAACAGTAGGGTCACTTCCATCTTGTAAAGAAATGATGATTTTATCTGTTACACTGCTATAATCAACATAATCACCATTTATATGTAAGCCACCATCTATTAGTACATCTTTAAAGTTTGAACCATTAAAAATATCATCTCCGGCACCACCTATAAAAGTATAATTTCCAGCACCAACTGTAAAAATATCATTTCCGGCACTTCCTTCAAAAATAGAGATGTTTTTAACATAATCACTATCTCCATCTATTTTTGAAATTTCATATACAGTTTGTGAAATACCTTGTTCATCATTTATTGTTGTAGTAGTTCCTAAATTTACTCTAATACTATTCGCTGCAAGTAAATTACTATAATCAACTTTGTCGTTTCCACTTTCACCATCTATAAAGTCATTCCCCGTTAATTTCCCTATAAAAGTATCATTCCCCAATCCACCATATAAATAGTTAGAGCCTGCAATTCCATAAATAACATCATCTCCAGCTCCTCCATTAATAATATTTGTATTAGCATCACCTTTTAAAGTATCTGAATAAGAAGAACCTATTAAGTTTTGAAAATTAAGAAGATAATCAACTCCATCTGCAATAGTATTTTGGCTTTGTCCTTGTAAACCTAAATCTATGGTTACACTTCCTAAAGCTCCGCTATAACTTATTGTATTATTTCCAGTTGAACCATCAAGAGTATTATTTTCTTCATTTCCTTGAATAGTATCATTTCCTGCACTTCCTATAACATTTTCTATGGAAATGAGTTTATCTAGATAATTAGTGCCACCATAAGTAGAATTTCCCACACCATTTATAGCACCTCTTAATGTAACTGTTACATAATCAGCACCACTATAAGTTACTGTATCGCTTCCATCTCCACCATCAATAGTATTGTTTCCACTACCACCTGAAATTGTGTCATTACCTTCTTCTGCATAAAGCTTATTATCTCCTGATATTCCATAAATAACATCAGCTCCCAACCCACCATAAATTGTGTTTTGAGCAGTACTACCTATTAAAGTATCATCTCCACTTCCACTTTTAATATTTTGAAAATTCAAAATATTATCTGTACCTATTGTTGTTCCTATTGCTTGATTTGCAGTATAAGTAGTTCCACCAAGTATAACTTGCCCACCAATATTTGCAACTACTTTAGCACTTGCATTTTCAAAGCTTATAGTATTTGTTCCAGTATATCCATCAAGAGTATTATTTGAACTATCACCTTCAATTGTATCAGCACCTTGAGAACCTAAAATATTATTTATATCTCTTATTTTATGATGATTTGGTGTAGCTCCTACTGTAACATCACTATAAGAACTCCCTTTAAGTCGTACATTAACACCATCTGTTAAAGCACTATAATCTACAGTATCCCCAAGAGTTTGATTTGTTGTTCCACCATCAATAACTACAGAAGTTCCATCAATTGCATTTTCAAAAACAAATCTATCATCACCAGCTTCTCCAAAAAGAAAATCTCCACCAGAACTTACATATAAAGTATCATTTCCAGCTCCACCTTTTAAAGTATTTTTACTTGTATTTCCTCTTAAAGTATCATTTCCTGCTCCACCTGTTAGGTTTTCTATGTCATGAATAGTATCTGTTTTTTGAAGTACATCTGAAGAGTTATATACACTAATTGAGCTACTACTTAAATCTGCTACAACTTTGTATTGACTGTCTGTAATACCACTATAATCTACAGTATCTCCATTTACCTCAGCTGTTGTACCACCCCAATAAGTGTTATTCCCATCATTATATGAGCTTTTAAATATATCATCTCCAGCTTCACCATAAAAAGTATCGTCTCCAGATTTTCCAATAAAAGTATCATTTCCTGCTCCACCATATATTGTGTCTGCATTATTACTTCCTATAAAAGTATCTGCAAAATTACTTCCTTTTATTTGCTCAATTCCTATTAAAGTATCATGACCACCATTACCATTATCAGAAACTTGTTCACTTAGAGAAAGATCAACTTTGATACCATTGTATGGATTTAAACTATAATCTGCAATATCTATAAATGTTTCTAGGGTAGGAGTTAAATTAGTATTTGAACTAATAGTACTATTTGTCTCTACATATAATTTTTCACCATCATTTACTATATAGCTATTCGTTATATTATTTGCATTAAAACTATTTTCTAGTGCTTTCAATACACTTGCTTTTGTATCTCCAGCGGTAGCTAGATAACCTACAGTTTTCCCTTCTAATGCAAAACTATAAGTCGTTCCAAAAACAATAGCTCCAAGAACTATTTGATAGCCATTTAATCCACCAATTAGAGTATTATTTCCTCCACGACCCCAAAGAGTATCATTTCCATATCCACCACTTAAAGTGTTGTCGCTGTCGTTACCATAAATAGTATCATGTCCAGCACTACCTGCTATATTTTCAATACTCTTAATCGTTAAGTTTCCATCATTTGTCTCTTGTGCATCAATAATAGATAAATCAAGTTTAATATTTTTAGCAGTGTAGGCAAAACTAACAAAATCACTTCCGCTTCCACCATCAATATAGTCATCTCCTCCATAACCCAATAGTGTATCATTTCCACTTCCACCAATTAAAGTATTTCTACCACTATTTCCTATTAATGTATCATCTCCACTTCCACCTACAATTCCATTAATATATTTAAAAGTATCTGTTCCATAATATGAATTTATATATTTTGAACCATCATTAATATCTACTACTAAATTTGTAATTGCGGCACTATAATCAACTGTATCACTACTATTTATACCACCTTCAAAATAATCATTTCCTTCGCTTCCAATAAACCAATCATCTCCCATTCCACCAATAAAAGTGTCATTTCCCGTACTACCCTTGAAAGTATCTGCATAATTACTTCCTACAATAGTATCTATTCCGATTAAATTATCTCTTCCTCCAAGTCCATCATCAGTCACTTGGAAATTAGTATTTGTCAAATCTACTTTTATACCGCCAATTGATGTTTCATAACTAGCTACATCTGTTCCTGTTCCACCAATTAAAGTATCATCTCCAGCACCACCAATAAGTGTATTATTTCCAGCAAATCCTCTTAAAATATTATTATTATAGTCACCTTGGATGGTATCGTTATAAATTGTTCCTGTAACATTTTCTATCCCTGTTAATTTATGAGAATCAACATCATTTAAACGAGCTTGTACCGTTTCATTTCCATTTAAAGTGATTACCAAACCTTTAGTTAGTGTAACTAAATCAGTAACGCCACTAAAATCAACTGTATCATTTCCAAGTCCACCTATTAAAGAACCTACTCCATGAGTTGAAGAAGTAATAATAAACAAATCATTATCAGCTCCTCCATCATGAATATTAACTCCTCCGCTACTATAAAAAGTATCGTTTCCTATCCCACCTCTAAATGTACTGTTTGCACTATTCCCTAAAAATGTATCTCCATAATCGCTTCCATATATTTCATTAATATCAATTAAATTATCACTTCCACCATCTCCATCACGAACAACTTGAGCACTTTTAGTCATATCAACATAAATTGAAGCACTTGCAGGTCTATAATAAGCAATATCTATTCCCGTTCCACTTCCAATTAAAGTATCATTTCCTCCTGCTCCATACAAAGAGTTTGTTCCAGCAGTTCCACCATCTAAAATATTGGCAAAATTATCTCCAAACAATGTATTATCAGAACTATTTCCAATAACTCTTTCAATACTATTTAAAATATCTGTTTCATCACCAATATCAAAAGTACCACTATTATTTGTATCTATTTGAGCTCTATTTTCATTTAGGTTTACATATATTTTCCCTACACGGTTACTTAAATCGAAAGTATCAAGTCCATCTCCACCATAAATAGTATCATTTCCTGTACTACTAAAAATAGTATCATTCCCCGATTCTGCATATATAGTGTCAACTTGTATTCCTCCAGTAATGCTGTCATCGCCACTTCCACCGCTTAATGTATTGTTTCCAGCCGTTCCAAAAATAGTGTCATTACCAGCTCCACCATCTAATATGTTATTAAAATTATCCCCTGTTAATGTATCACTATTTGCTGTTCCAATAATATGTGAAACATTTTGAATCGTAACTGTATTTCCCCCACTTAAAGATATAGCTACAGGATTTGAACCATTTAAAGTAACATTAATTCCACCCGTTGCTTGATTTGAATCACTATCAAGTATTAAACTATAATCAATCGTATTTGAACCACTAACTCCATTAAAAGTATCATTTCCCGCTGTTCCTAATGTATCACTTTGAGCCACAATAAAAGTATCATTTCCACTACTTCCTATTACCGTGTCACTTCCTGTTCCACTAAATACTGTGTTGTTATAACTTGTATAATCCGTTCCACTCTCAGTCATTCTTGATGTATAAATAACATTAGTTCCACTACCTGCCCAAATAGTGTCATTTCCAGCACCCAACTCAAAAGTCATAGTATCTGTTGATAAATTAGTAGTTTTTCCAATGATAATATCACTGTTTTTTGTTCCAATAATTTTTTCTATTGAAAGAAGAGTATCTTTTCCAACATAACCATTATTTTGAACTTGTTCAGAAGCAAGTCTTAAATCAACATTTACTCCATTTGAACTATCAACCACACTATAATCTGCAGTATCAACTCCAGCTCCACCATCTAAACTGTTATTTCCTTGTCGCCCAACTAAAGTGTCATTTCCTAATCCACCTTTTAAAACATTATCACTGCTGTTTCCAAAAAGTTTATCGTTTCCACTTCCACCTTCAACATTCTCAACATTGATAATTTGAACACGACCTTTTCCTGTATTTTGGATATCACTATTAGCTAAATCCAGAGTTACACCTGTTGCATCCCCAAAATTAAAACTTACGAAATCTGTACCCGTTCCTCCATCAATATAATCTAATTCATCAATCCCATTATTTCCATTAGGAAGTAAAGTATCATTTCCAGCACCACCAATTAAAACATTCGAACCATTTGTTCCTTTAATGGTGTCATTTCCACTTCCTCCAATAGCACCTTCAATACTAATAAAAGTATCTGTTCCATAGGTTGCATTAATATAAACCGATGTACTTCCTAAATCAATATTCAAATCATCAGTTGCCTTTGCATAACTTGCAACATCAATTCCATCTCCACCATTTAAAGTATCATTTCCAGCACTTCCTACAAGTGTATCATCTCCCAATCCACCAAAAAGTGAATTACTTTGTGAATTTCCAGTAATAATATCTTTATACTTGCTTCCTATTACATTTTGAATATCTTTAAGTGTTTCACGAACAGTTATACCACTGTTGTTTATAAATACTTCTTGAAGTTCTGTATTATTTAAGTCTAATGTAACCCCTGTTCCATTTGTATTAATTGCACTATAATCAACAGTATTAACTCCTAATCCACCATCAAGATAATTAGTTCCACTATTTCCACCACTTAAAGTATCATTTAAATTTCCACCTATTAGCGTATTATCTTGTGAGTTTCCTGCTAAAGTATTTTCATGCGTCAAACTTCCAGTAATATTTTCAATATTTATAATTGTGTGCGTTTGAGTTTTTAAATCACCTTCTAAAACTCTGGTTGCATTCCCAATTTCTGCTAGTTTTAGCTCTATTTTATTAGCTATAGATGAGAAGTCAACTGTATTACCCGTTACCTCACTATCATTTCCACCATCTATATAATCAATTCCACCACTAGCATAAAAATAGTCATCTCCACTTTCGCCTGAAAGGCTGTCATTTCCAGCCCCACCTTGAAGTGTGTCATTTCCAGAACCTGCTTGAAATTCAAAATTAACCGTAGAACCTGCATTGGCTTTTATAATATCTTTAGAGCTTGTTCCTATTATTTTTTCAATACTGTTTAGTCCATCTATTTCTTGAGCTGAACCTGTACCTCTTTTTACTGTTCCTGTAATATCTAGGTTTTCAATAACTAAAGATTTACCTGATTGGCTATAATCAAGAGCATCAATCCCTTCTCCACCAATAATGCTATTATTTCCACCATAAGATATAAAATAGTCATTCCCTTTTCCACCATCTAAAATATTGTTAGAGTTATTTCCTATTAGTGTATCTTTTCCATCTGTTCCTATTAAGTTTTCAATACTAATTAGCGTATCATCTGTACTAAGACCTTTTGAAACCGTTCCTAAAAATAAGTTTGCAATAACTCCATCATCTGATACAGCTTTAGGTAGTACACTATAATCAGCTGTATCATTTCCTCCTAAACCATTAAGAGTATTAACCTCAGTTAAACTAGCTCCTAAAGTATCGTTAAAAACAGTACCAATAAGATTTTGAATATTTTTTAAAGTATCATTTCCTGCGTTAATTGTATTTTGTGA
>JAQVLW010000048.1:7982-15099 GCA_028703945.1 Aliarcobacter sp.
TTCCTCCTAAACCATTAAGAGTATTAACCTCAGTTAAACTAGCTCCTAAAGTATCGTTAAAAACAGTACCAATAAGATTTTGAATATTTTTTAAAGTATCATTTCCTGCGTTAATTGTATTTTGTGAGATGGTCTCTTTTCCTAAATAAACAGTAACTCCACCTGTATTATCTTCATAACTAACAGTGTTAACTCCTGTTCCACCATCGATAAAATCATCATCTTTACCACTGTAAATTGTATCGTTTCCACTTCCTCCATATAAAGAGTTATTTCCACCCATCCCTTTTATAATATCATTACCAGCCATACCATAAAGAGTATTTCCCTGTGTAGATGAACCAATAAGTGTATCTCCAAAGGCTAAAATATCAGTACCTCTAATAGCATCAATATTTTTTAAACTATCTGTTCCTTGACCAGTTGCCCAGCCTTCATCTAAATTAACAGTTATAGCATTACTTTTATAGTAGCTATAATCAACTAAATCACTTCCACCCGCTCCTCCATCGAAACTATTATTAGTATTATCTGCTCCACTAAAAGTATCGTCATATTGAGTTCCTATAACATTTTGAATATTAACTAAACGGTCATTTCCACTATTTGATGTAGATTCTCCCCATGTCTCTCCTAGACTAACCGCGGTAGGACTTAAAAGTTTAACAATTACCCCATTTGAGTCAGTTACTTGTGAATAATCTACTGTATTATTCCCCGTTCCTCCATCTATGTAATTATCTCCAAAACCACTTTTAAACAGATCATTTCCAGCTTCACCAAATAAAGTGTCATTTGCTTCTTTTCCATCAATAGTGTCATTTCCTGCACCACCGTGAATAGTATTAATATCTATACTTCCAATTAAAGTATCTCTAAAATCACTTCCTATAATATTTTCAATACTTTTAAGCGTATCATTTCCTGAACCAGCTGCACTTTGTGCTGTTAAATCAACAACAACACCAGCACCTAAATTTGAAACAGCTAAATTTGAGTAAGAAACTGTATCATTCCCTGCTTCTCCATCAACTGTATCATTCCCAAGTCCTGGAGCAATAGTGTCATCACCTGTGTTTCCATAAATTGTATCATTTTTAGTTCCACCATAAATTGTATCATTTACAATTCCACCATAAATTGTATTTACTAATTCTTGAGAACCTTTTGTTTCCGTATCATTGATATTTGTAGTAATTACAAAACCCGTAGTGTACTGTTTACCATTTAAATAAAATGATTCAAAATCATACTCTTTAGCTTTTGTTTCAATTTGAATATCTTTAACTTGAACAGCATAATCTTTTTCAAATTCTATTAGTGTTTTTACAGGAGCTATAATAGTATCTCTATTTGCTTCTGAAACATTATCCATACTAAATTCAGATGTTGCATTTAAACTAAAAACAAAATTACTATCTTGTGTATTACCAACACTAAAAGTAATATTTATTACACCATTATTAGCAATAGTAAAACCATCTATTTCTTCAGTAAGTGGATTATCTTTTTGGATAGTCCAAGTATTTCCTGATGCTACACCATTTAAAGCACTGAAACCTTCAGGGAAATCAGCACTTGAAATTGTTACTTTAGTTATTTGAAATCCCTCAGGTTGACTAGGGGTTAATTGTATTGTTCTTGAAGTTTTTGTTATATCAAAAAGTGCTGAATCATCTGCATGTATAACAACATGATCATAACTTCCAGATTTATCACTATAGTCAATCGTCTCTGTTTTTGTTTGAGCTACTAATGCAGTTTTATCAACTAAATTATAACCTTTAGGATATATATTTGCATAAGAAGTACCTCCTCCTCCATAAACAGTTAGAGTTGTTCCATTTGTATCGATTGTAGTATTTTCTCTTATTTCAACATGCTGAATATTAATATCAAATGACAAAGTAGGTTCAATACCTTCAACAGAGGCATCTCCTTTAGCATCTTTTGTAGCATCTTTTGTAGAAGTAGCATCTTTCGTAAAATCTTCTGTTTTTGTAGCTTTAGCTTTATTTGTATCTGTTTTCATTGATACATTTGTATTTACAACTGAGTCTTCAATTGGCCGGTCCATAAATTGAGCAGTATTTTCAGCCAAACTTTGAGATATATTATCATTCATTGCAACACTATTATCTATTACAATTACTTGTGGAGTAGCCTCATTTTTCTTTTCTTCATTAGCTTTATTTTTTTTATCTTGTTCAGAGGCATTAGGTAAATTTACAAATTCATTAGTAACAATAGAGTTAATTGGTAAGGCATTTATTTCTTCAATATTTGATAAAATAGCAGATAATGATGTAACCTTACCCGCTACGCCAATAAATTCAGGAGTATTTCCCCCATATCCCATTAAGGCTAATGAAACAAAAGTATAATTACCTGCACCTGGCATTTCTAATACTATATCACCACCAATAAGTTTGAATTTTGCATTTTCTAAATTAATTCCAAGGGCTTCAAGATCAATTTTATCACCAGGTCTTATATAAATAGCTATGTTATCACCAACTGGTGCTTTTTCTTTTATTTGGACTTTATTATTTAAATATTTGATAAATTTAGATTCTTCTTGTGCCATCTTGAACTCTTTATAATATATTATTTTACTTAATATACCATAATTATTATTAATAAAAAATTTAATTACTTTTTAAAAAAATAATAAATAAATCTCCAAACTATCAACTATATTTACAAATAAAATATTAAATAATTAGATTATTTATTTTATTTTTTAAAAAAATATTCGGAGAAAAATGTAGTAAAAAATGTAGTAAAAAGAAATCTAGTATTCAAATAATAGATTTCTTTTTTAATAAAAAAGTTTAGTTATTCTCAACTAAATCTTGTAGAAATTTAATTGTCATTCTCACCCCTGCTCCACTTGCTCCATGAGGATTATATCCCCAAGGTTTTTCTACAAATGCGGGTCCTGCTATATCAAAATGAATCCATTTTTCTTTATTTTCATCACTAATAAAATTATCTAAAAACATTCCAGCTGTTATTGCTCCACCATATCTAGTGTTTGCGATATTACAAATATCTGCTATTTCTGATTTAATAGATTTTTTCAGGAATCTATTAAAATCTAAAGTTGTTGCATATTCACCTGATTTTAAAGCAGATAAAACAGCGTTTCTTTTTAATATTTCATTATTTCCCATGATTCCTGTTGTATATTCACCAACTCCAACAACACAAGCACCTGTTAGTGTTGCATAATCAAAAATATAATCAATATCTTTTATTTCATCTTGGGCATAACATAAACAATCAGCAAGAACAAGTCTTCCTTCTGCATCTGTATTTCTTATTTCAATAGTTTTTCCATTTTTTGCTTTTAAAACATCATCAGGTTTATAGGCATTTCCACCAATCATATTTTCAACAGCTCCTACAATTCCGTGAACCTCGAAAGGAAGTTCTAATTTTGCAATTGCCCAAAGAGTTGACATAACAGCACAACCACCTGATTTATCAGATTTCATAGTAACCATAAAATCAGCAGGTTTTAGAGATAATCCACCTGAATCATAAGTTAAACCTTTTCCTACTAAAACTATTTTTGCTTGGACATTTTTAGGTTTGTAAGTTAAATGAATAAGTTGTGATTCATGAACAGAAGCACGCCCAACACTAAGCATTGCGTTCATACCATTTTCTTTTAAAAACTTTTCACCCTCAATTTTAACTTCAATATCAGCACTTCTTGCAAGTTTTTTTGCAGTTTTAGCCATAACTTCAGGATAAAAATCAGCAGGTGGCGTATTTACCATATTTCTTGTTTTATTTACTGCTTTTGAAATAATTGTTGATTCATTTAATATCTTTTCAAATTTTTCATTATTATTCGGCACTAAAATTTGAAGTTCTATTTTCTTTTTATCTTTTTCTGATTTATAATTTACAAATTTATATTCACCAAGTATTGCACCCTCGATTAAAGCTTTAAAATTATTTTCTAAAACTTCATTTAATTCAATTCTTGCATTTGCAAATTTTGTTGTTTGAAGTTTTTTAATAGCTGTTGCACTAGCAATTGCGATTGAGTCATAATTTTCTTCTTCATAACCCACATAAATCTTTTTTGACTCTGCTAATAATACACAAGACTCATCTTTTGCTTTAAACTCTAAAGTTTCCAAAAGCTCTTTATGCTCTGAATTCTCAATATCTTTTACAAAAATAATTTCGATTTCTGTATTATTTTTTTCTATATTTTTATCAATTAAATTAATTTTCATTTATAACTCCTTTTTTCTGCTTTTTGCGTAGCTTTATTAAAATAAAATATTAGGCTTCCACCTAAAATAATAACAACTGGTATTGCTAAATACCAATGTCTTTTTGTCCATTCAAGAACTATTATAATCTCATTTCCAAAATACCAAACAGGAACTATTGTAAAAGCTGCCCAACACCATGCACTTATTAGATTTATAAAAGCAAACATTCTTGCATCATATCTTGTAAGTCCAATAGAAATAGGAATTATAGTTCTCATTCCATACATATATCTTTGCATAAAAATTATTGGCCATCCGTGTTTTTTTAAAAGTAAATGTGCAAATGCAAATTTTCTTCTTTGTCCTCTAAATTTTTTATATACATAAGCCTTATTAAATCTACCAATATAAAAATAAACCTGATCTCCTGCAAAACCGCCAAGACCTGCAACAAATATTGCAATATATAAATTCATATCACCTGTATGAGATAACAACCCAGCCATTATAAGACCTGCTTCACCCTCTAACATTCCCCATGCAAAAAGTATAATATATCCATATTTTCTAAGAAGATATACAAATTTTTCTTCAAGACCTTCTACTGGTGCAGTATATAAATTATAAGCTAGAAATGAGAAAAATAAAATCAAGAATACCGCTAATATTTTCCCAGAATGGGGTTGAATTTTCCTAAAAAGCTCTTTCACAATACCCCTTTTTTATTCAAAATTTAGCAAACTCTTTGCTTGTACCATATCTTTATCTCCACGACCCGATAAGTTTACAATAACTATTTTATCTTTAAATTTCTCTTTTGCTTTTTTCAAATAAGCAATTGCATGAGATGATTCAAATGCTGGAATAATTCCTTCTTTTCTACTAAGCCAAACAAAAGCATCTAAAGCCTCTTTATCTGTTATTGAATCATAAAAAACCGATTTATTATCTTTATGAAAAGAGTGTTCTGGTCCAATTCCTGGATAGTCAAGCCCTGCACTAAAAGAGTGAGCTTCTATTACTTGACCATCTTCATCTTGAAGTAAATATGAACATTGTCCATGTAAAACTCCAGGGCTTCCTTTTTCTAGTGAACAGCCATGTTTATCCGTATCAAGTCCTAAACCACCAGCTTCTATTCCAATACAAGTTACTTCTTTATCTTCTAAGAAGTGTGAAAATATTCCAATAGCATTAGAACCTCCACCAATACAAGCAACCACATAATCAGGTAATTTACCCTCTTTTTCTAAAATCTGTTTTCTAGCTTCATAACCAATTACAGCTTGAAAATCTCGAACCATCATAGGATAAGGATGAGGACCTGCAACTGTTCCAATTATATAAAAAGTATCCCGAGCGTTTGTAACCCAATATCTAATAGCATCGTTCATGGCATCTTTTAATGTTTTACTTCCACTTTGAACCGCAATTACTTTTGCACCTAAAAGCTTCATTCTAAATACATTTAATTCTTGTCTCTCAACATCTTTTGCACCCATAAAAACAGTACATTCTAAGCCCATAAGTGCTGCAATTGTAGCAGTTGCAACACCATGTTGTCCAGCTCCTGTTTCTGCTATTACTTTTGTTTTCCCCAGTTTTTTGGCTAACAAGCCTTGAGCAATTACATTATTTATTTTATGTGCACCTGTATGATTTAAATCTTCTCTTTTTAAATATACTTTTGCACCAATTTCATCACTTATATTTTTTGCAAAATATAAAGGATTTTCTCGTCCAACATAATCTTTTAATAAATAATTAACTTCTGCCCAAAATTCTTTATCAAATCTATATTTTTTATATTCAGCTTCTAACTCTTTTAAAATCGGCATTAAAGTTTCAGGAACATATTGTCCACCAAAAATACCAAACTGACCCTTTTCATTTGGGTCGTATATACTTGGTTTTGGAATATAATTACTCATAACTTTCCTTTATGGATATAAATATCGATAATATCGATACTTTAGAATAAATATTACAAAAGATAATTTTTTTTTATAATATATTTGTAATCTATTATTGTATTTAAAAAATATGAAAAATCTATTTAAACGAAAAAAGAATTAATATCTATCATGATAGTTTAAAGCAAGAAATAAAAGCACTATACTTAAATATTATTGAAGAATGTAGAATTCAATTTTTAGAAACACTTGATAAAAAATTAAGATATTAAGAAAGTAATATTAAGAGATAGAAATTTCTACCTCTTATAATGTTCACTAGATTCTAGTTTTAGGAGAACTTAAAAATTAGAATTTGTAGTTAATACCAGCAAACATTGATGTTGAATCTTCTAATTCAAGTTTTTCACTTACATAATCATTTCCATTAGTTACTGATATAGTTTTATCTACATTATATTTTGAATAAGCTAATCCTAATTCAAATTCAATACTTTTTGTGATATCGTAAATAGCTCCCACTTGTGCACCATAAACTAATCCTGACGCTTTAATATCACCACTATTAACTTTAACATTTGTATTTCCAGCATGAATACCAGTGTATAATCTAAATTCATTGTTTAATGGAATTAAATAATCATAATTTCCAGTAATAATAGTTATATCTGTATCATCTTTAGATAATTTAGTATGAGATAATGAAATTCTATGAGTTTTATTTAGAATTACTCCTGCTTTTAACAATAATCCAGTATCTTTTACACTATCAGTTAGAGATATAACACCAGAATTACCAGATATAGAATACTCAGCAGTATCTTTATAATCAACATCTACTCTTTCAATACCTGCACCTAAGAAATATTGTAAATCCATTGCCATCATTGATGTACTTGCTACAACTAAACTTGCCAAAACTAAACTTTTTTTCATTTTTTTTCCCTTTGATTTAATACACCCTAT
>JAQVLW010000049.1 GCA_028703945.1 Aliarcobacter sp.
GGAATGCATTGTCCTTTATGTACAACTGCTGTTAAAAAGGCAATAAAAAAGTTAGATGGAATACAAAAAGTAAGTGTATTATTAAATACAAAAGAAGTTACGGTTATGTATGAAGAAAAAGTAAAATTAGAAGATATTTTAATGGCAATAAAAACAACTTCTTATGAGGGTGTAGAAATTTCTTCTCAAAAGCAATAAAAGCTTTTGAAATTTAGACACTCTCCAAAGTACTTTCATTAAATCTATAAGTTTTATGTTGTACTTTTGTAAGAATATTTTTTTCTGCTAAATCTTTAAATAATTTTATAAGAGTTGGTTTTGAGATTGAAAAATTATCCATTATATTTGTATATGAAGCTGTAAAAAGATTTTCATTATCTAAATTATTGATAATATATTTTACTATTTCAACTTGTTTTCCATCTGATATTGCTGAGATTGTTTTTATTACATTATTGTTTTTTTGAATCTCTTTTTTTTGAACAATTGGAAGTAAAATATCGTATAAACTATTTAACAGTTCTTTGATATTTATAGGTTTTACTATGTAGTTTTCCACCTTTAATTTTATTGCATCAAGTAAATATTGAGTATCTGTATGAGCTGTTGTAACAATAGCTGGAGTATTTATATTTTTACTTTTTATGTATTTTAAGAAATCTATTCCATTTTCATCTTTTAGTAAAATATCGCAAATAATTACATCTATTCTTTTGTGTAATAAAATATCCAAAGCTTCACTTGAAGTTTTTGCAGTATAAATATTGTTTACAAAATCTTCCAAAATACTTTTTGTATGTTTTAATAAATTTTCATCATCTTCAAGATATAAAACATTGAAATTTTGTAATATAGTTAAATCGTTATTTGTCATTTTCTTGCTCACTACTTTCATTTTGTAAGGGGATTTTTATTGTAAATAATGAACAATCAAATACTTTGTCATTTCTCATCTTATGAATAATATTTTTACAAAATATTTCACCATTCATATGTTTTTCTATTATTTGTTTTGACATATAAAGTCCAATTCCTGTTCCTGCACTTTTGTATTTTGTTGTGTAATAAGGTTCAAAAATTTTTGGCAGAATATCTTGCGGAATACCCCCACCATTGTCAAGAATATTTACTACAAGATGATTTTTAAATTTATTTACAATTATTTTTATAATTCTATCATTTTTGTCAACATTAGAACATAAAGCATCTTTTGAATTAGAAATGATATTTAAAAATACATGGGATAACTCATTGTAATAGCTGTTTATTTTTACATCTTTTCTAATTGTTAATTTAACTTCAATATTTTCTTGAATTAATAAATATTTAGATAATTCAATAGAGTGTTCAATACAACTTTTTATACTAAATTTACTTTTTATTTTATTTGGAGAAAAAAAGTTTTTAAAATCATCAAGGGTTGTTGACATATTATTTGCTAAAAGTAGGGCATCATTAACTTTATCATCTATAAATTCAGGGGTTAGTTTTCCCAAAGACATTTTCGTTTGGAAACTTTGAATAATCATAGTAATAGAACCCAAAGGTTGTCTCCATTGGTGTGCTATATTATTTAGCATTTCACCCAAAGATGCAAATCTTGCTTGTTGGAACATAATAATATCTTTTTTTCTATTTTGTAAAACCTCTTTTGAAATCTTTTTTTCAAGAGAATTATTTAGATTTTGAAGTTCTTTTGTTTTTTCTTTTACTTTTTGTTCTAAAGAGTTATGAAGTTTTTTAAAGTTACCAATAATAAATAAAGACAAAATTACAGAAAATAAAAATACTATAAAAATCGAAATTATAGAAAAAATAATAATGGTATTAAAAATTCTATCAGTATTTCTTTTTTCATTAATTGCAAGGGATAAATCATAATTTATCAAACTTGTTAAATATATTGAAATAGCATTTATTTCAAGATTTAAATTTACAAAATAATCATCTTGATTTGTAAGATTTATTTTATTGATTTCATTTTTTATTAGTTCTTTTTTCTTGTCAATATTTTTTATTATAGAATCTTTTAAAGGTTTATTTTCATAATAATTTTCCTCTTTTATAATAGAATCTTTTATAAATGAAGTTAGAAATTCTCTATTTTGTAACCCAATTTCATTTTTATATAAAACCCAATTTTTATATATTATTTCTTGAGCTAATTGTAAAACTTCGATTGCTTGAGTATAACTAATTTGTTTTTTTTCAAAATCAAATAAAGTATCTTGAATATTTACTTTATAAGAATCTTTTATTTGTTCAAGTTGCATTAAACTTTTTGTTCTTTTATCAAATAAAGTATCAAAATCTTGTTTCATTGTAAAAATAGAAATTTGAGATAAAATAATTATACAAATCATTCCACCTGCAATAATAAAAACTAAAAAAGCTGTTTTATAGTTGAAATTTAAATTATCAAAATATAAAAGTGATTTTTTTAATAAATCTTTCATCTTTTAATCTCTATAAATTCATTATTTTTATATTCAAAAAGAAAAGTTTTATTTAAAAGTTGTGAATTTTTGTACTCTAATGGAATTCCTTCTAATAAATCTTCAGGTGTATTTTTTAAAGTTGAAATAAGTTTTTCTCTAGTTATTTTTCCTTCTATTCTTGAAAGTGCATTTACTAAAACTTTTGAAGATAAAAATGCTTCAAGAGATAAAAAGCCAAAAGGCTCATTTGGAAAATATTTTTGCATAATTGTTTGATACTCTTTTACAGCTTTTATATTCAAATCAGAATAACTAGGAACTACTTGTGAGAAAATAATATTTTTGGTTGTAGTATTTAGATTTTCAAGTTCTTTTACCATTGAGTTTGCATCACCAAAAGAGATATTACAAAATATTACATCTTTTAAATTTTCGCTTTCTTTTGCTTTTTTTATAAATAAAGAGTTCGTTTTATAAGCACCAATCATAAAAATAACTTCAGGTTTTGCATCTTTTATTTCATTGAAAGCATGATTTATAGATAAAGTATTTCTTTTATAAGAACCCTCAGCAACTAATTTTAGATTTCTTTTTTTTAATAAATTTATTAAAGAAATATAACCTTCTTCTCCATAATCATCATTTTGATAGAAAACAGCAATTTTATTTAGCTTTTTTTCTTCATTTAAATAATTAATCAAAGTATCTATTTCTTGTTCATAAGAACTTCTAAAATTTATAAACTTTTGGTTTTTATTATTTCTTAAAAATGAAGCTCCTGAAAATGGTGAAAAAAATGGAACATTTTCATCGTATAAAATAGGTAAAACTCTTTTTATTGTTGGAGTTCCTACAAAACCAAAAAGTGCAAATACTTTATTTTTATAAACTAATTCTTTTGTATTTTCAAGGGTGAGTTCAGGTTCATATTTATCATCATAAACTAAAAATTCTATTTTTCTATTTTTTATAAGATTATTTTCATTTGCATAATTAAAGTAAGCATTTACTCCTTTTGATACAGATTCTCCCCAAGCATTAATAATTCCTGTATTTGGTAGTGATGCACCCATTACAAGGGTTCTTTCTTCAAAAACTTCATCTTTAAAGTAGGCATAAAAAATAATGAAAACAAATATAATAATAAGTGATTTTTTTAACATAATGAAGTGTACAAAAAAATTACAAAAAATACTTTAAAAAAGTAACACAATACATTTAAATGGTAAAAAATAATTTAACTTTTAAGGTTTGTTTAATTTTTAAACTTATAAAATAAAGTAAAATATTTTTTACCAAAAAGGGCATAGTTTATGCAAGAGTTTATTTATTATAATGCTTCAGGGTTAGACTTTCCCGTTAGTGAGCAAATATTTGTAACTACAAATATTGAAGATACTAAAAATAAGAATTTTCTGATTTCTAATACAAATGAAATCCCTAGTGAATTAACTGCACAAGAAATAGACTTTTATATTAAAAATTCACAAGATAATTTATCAAATAAAATTAAAAATGTTTCGAAACTTTATGAAATAGCTGCAGTAAAATATGATTTAGCACTTGATATTCCTCTTTCAGCAGAAATTTCAAATAATGTTTTATTAATCAGCCAAAATCAAGAACAATATGACAAATTTATATCAAGTATAGAAGCAAAAGATTTTGAATTATTTTCAATAAGTGAAAATATTATAAAATCAATTTCTGGAAATATTGGAAATTTACAAGTTATTGTTACTGATGAAGATGAAGATATTACTTTAAATGTTTCTCAAATAGTTTGGTTCGATGCAAAACAAACAGGAAAAGAAAGAAGTGGTGTTTTTGATACAAATTTATTAAATGTTGATGAAATTATCAAATTATTAAAAGAAAATATCAACTCATATACATATAAAAAATTTACAACTTATGACCCAACTATTTGTCAATACAACGAAAGAAGAGTTGAAATTTGTAGTAAATGTGAAGAAGTTTGTCCTACAGTTGCAATTACAAAAGATGATAAAACTAAAACTTTAACTTTTTCTCAAATTGACTGTGATGGCTGTGGAGGCTGTGTTAGTGTATGTCCAAGTGGAGCGCTTGATTATGCTCCAACAAACAGAGATTCTATTTTTGAAATGAGTAAATTTTATAAAGAAACTCATCCTTTAATAGTTCCTTCAAAAATGAATATGCAAAATTTGATGATAAATTTAAAAGAAAATGTTTTACCTTTTGCGATTGAAGGTGAAAAATTTTTAAGTGAAGTGTCTTTTTTAACTCTATTACAAATGTCAGGTTCTCAAGTTGTTTTTTATAGTGATGTTTTATCTAAAGGAACAAAAGATTCAATTAGAATTTTAAATGATATTTATCAAAAGAAATATCAAAAAGATGCAATTTTAGTAGCAATGGATAAAGAAGAATTAGAAGATGCTTTAAATGAAGTATCTTTTATAGAAAATTCTTATTTTAACTTCAACCAAAATGAGCTTAAAAAAAGAGAAGCTTTTTCTCAAAGATTACAAAAAATCGTAGGAACAGAAGATCTAGGTGTAGTAAAAACAGGCGAACATATTCATTATGGAAGAGTGTTAGTGAATGAAGCGAATTGTACTTTATGTTTAGCCTGTGTTGGCGCATGTAATGTTGATGCATTATTTGCAAATGAAAGTGACTTTACTCTTAGGGTTAATCCATCTTTATGTACAGCCTGTGGTTATTGTGAAGTTTCATGTCCAGAAGTTGATTGTTTAACAATAGTAAGAGATGAGATTGAACTACAACCTACATGGTTCAAAGAAAACATTTTGGCAAAAGATAAACTTTTTGCTTGTGTTGAGTGTGGTAAAGAGTTTGCTACAACAAAAGCAATTGAAAAAATAGCAAATATGATGGGAGCAATTTTTGCTCTTTCAAGTGAAACTAAAAAAAGAACACTTTATTGCTGTGAAGATTGTAAACCAAAAATCATGATAAAACAAGGATTATTAGATGCATAATGTTGAAATAGACAAAGCGAGAGGTTTTTTATACAACATTTTATCACTTTTATTTGTAGAAGAGAATGTAAAAAATAATACACCAAAAATTATTGAATGTTTAGAAATTTTGTCAAATAATGCTTTTGATGATGAAGTTGCAACAGCTTCGAATGATATTTTAGAATATTTAAAACAAAATGGTAGTGAGAAATTATATGTTGATTATCAAGATTTATTTATTGTTCCTTTTGGAGAGTTTATTCATTTGAGTGCATCTTGGTATCATGAACAAAGAGAAGGTGGCTATATGCAAATAAAAGTTAGAGATATTTTAGCCAAAACAAAAATTAGAAAAGATGAAAACTTTTTTAGCGCACCTGAAGACCATTATGGATTTATTTTTACTTTAAGTTCATACTTAATTGAGCAACAAATCAATAATGAAATAAAAGAAGATTTACAAAAAGAGTTGTTTAAAGAAGTAATAAATCCTTATTGTGAAGAGTTATTTTATAAATTAATATCAAGTTCAAGTTTAGTTTATTCTAAAGTTGGATTAATTCTTGGAAATATTTGTAATCTTGAAAGAGCATATTTAGAAGTTTCTAAAGCTAAAAAATAGGGTTTAGAAAAAAGTCGCTCTAAAAACTTATAGAGTTTTTAGAGGGGCTTTTTACCCAAATCTAAATAAGGAGTTATCATGGCTGATGAGTTAAGAAGAGACTTTATCAAAAGAGCTGGAATAGCAGCTACTGTTATTGCAGGTTCTGTCGTTGCAACAGCTGCAACAACACAAAGCCAATCTAGAGGTGCTGGAAGTGACACAGGTAGTGGTGTTGTAACTGGTAGATCTAAGAAAAAAGAGATACTTTATAAAAAAACTGCCGCATGGAATGAATTTTACGGCGCTGCAAAATAATAAAATAAAAGGAGGATAAAATGGAAATGCTTAAAAGCTTTGGAAGAAGAAGTTTCTTAAAAGTAGCTTCACTTGCAACTGCTGTAACAGCAACATCTGCCTTTGCCTCGACAGAAAAAGTTTTAAGAGATGCGACACAAGAAGAGATTAAAAATCCTTTTCCTGGTTCGAAATTAATTAAAACAATCTGTTCGCATTGTTCAGTTGGTTGTGGAGTTATTGCTGAAGTTTATAATGGTGTGTGGGTGAGACAAGAAGTTGCTCAAGACCATCCTATAAGTCACGGTGGACATTGTTGTAAAGGTGCTGATATGATTGATAAAATCAGAGCAACAAATAGATTACAATATCCAATCGAAAAAGTAGCTGGAAAATGGAATAGAGTTTCTTGGGATGATGCTATGAGTAAAGTTACTGATAAGTTATTAGCTCTTAGAGAAAAATATGGTCCTGATTCAGTACAATTTTTGGGTTCTGCAAAAGTAAGTAATGAGCAAGCTTATTACATCAGAAAATTTGCAGCTATGTTTGGAACAAACAACATAGATCACCAAGCTAGAATTTGACATAGTCCAACAGTTGCCGGTGTGGCAAATACATGGGGTTATGGAGCTATGACAAATCATCTAGGTGACATGCAAAACTCGAAAGCAATTATAATAATGGGATCAAACCCAGCGTCAAACCATCCAATTGCAATGCAGCATATATTAAAAGCTAAAGAGCAAAACGGTGCAAAAATTATAGTTGTAGATCCAAGATTTACAAAAACAGCTGCAAAAGCTGATATTTATTGTCGAATTAGAACAGGAACTGATATTGCATTTTTATATGGAATGATTAGGCTAATTCGTGAAAATAAATGGTACGATGAATCATTTATTAAAGATAGAGTTTATGGAATGGAAGATATATTTAAAGAGTGTGAGGAGTATACTCCTGAACATGTCGAAGATATAACTGGATGTTCAAAAGAGCTATTAATTCAAGCAACAACAGTATTTGCAGAAGCAAATCCAGGGGCTTTAATTTGGAATCAAGGTTGGACACAACATACAGTTGGTTCATCAAATACGAGACTTGGTTCAATTATGCAGTTAACTTTAGGAAATTTAGGGAAACCAGGTGGTGGATGTAATATTTTAAGAGGTCATGATAATGTTCAAGGTTCAACAGATATGGGATGTCTTGCTGATACTTTGCCAGGATATTATGGTTTAGCTGATGGTTCTTGGAAGTATTTTGCAAAACAATGGAAAGTTGATTTTGATTGGTTAAAAGCAAGATTTAAAACTCCTGAAATGATGCAAAAAACAGGTAATAGTTTATCTTTATGGATTCATAGTGTATTAGAAGAATCAAATACTAAACATAATGCTGATGCTCCTTTAAAAGCATTAATTTGTATTGGGAATGGTATTTCAACAGTAACACAAACACATAAAACAAAAGAAGCTTTAGATAAATTAGAATTAGTTGTATTTATTGACCCTTATGTAAATGATGCAGCTGTGATTACTACAAGAAATGACAATATGTTCTTATTACCAGCTGCTTCTCAAGTTGAAACTTCTGGAACAGTTGTAAATACTTCAAGAACAGCACAATGGAGAACAAAAGTTGTTGAGCCATTATATGAAGCAAGAGCTGACCACGATATTTTATTTGACTTTGCAAAAAGAATGGGATTCTATAATGAATTTATTGCTGGTATGGGAAAAGGTGATAAATTTACTTGGCCAGAAGATGCTACAGATGAGATTGCAAGAGCTTTAAAAACTATTGGAATGCAAGGTAGAACAGCTGAGAGAATTAAAAAACATACTGAAAATTGGCACTTATTTAATTCAACTTCTTTAAAAGGAAGAGGAGTTACTGAAAAAGAATATTATGGATTACCATGGCCTTGTTGGAATGAAACGCATCCAGGAAGCCCTGTCTTATATAATATTAACTTACCAGTATCTCAAGGTGGTATGGGATTTAGAACTAGATTTGGAACAGAGCGAAATGGTGTTAGTTTACTATCAGCCGAAGGAAGCGCACCAAAAGGAAGTAGAATCAAAGGCGGATATGATGAAATTACTGCTAAAAATATTGAAGAATTAGCAGGAATTACATTAAGTGAAGATGAGAAAAAACTACTTGAAGGTAAAAACTGGAAAAATGATGACAGTGGACTTTTAGTTAAATATGCACTTGCTGCTGGACTTGCTCCTTATGGAAATGCAAGAGCTAGAACAAATGTATGGGAATTCGTAGATCCAATTCCAAAACATAGAGAACCTTTACATTCATTCAGACCTGATTTAGTTGCAAAATATCCTGCAATCAAAGATAAAGTAAATCACTTTAGAGTTGATGTTAGATATGAAAGTGAACAAAATGCCCAAGATTGGACAAAAGACTATCCAATCAATATTGTTTCAGGAAGAATTGTTGAGCATATGGGAACAGGAACGGAAACAAGGGCATCAAAATATCTGGCTGAACTTTCAGGTGAAATGTATGGAGAATTACATCCAACATTAGCTGGAAAATTAGGGCTTAAAGATGATGAAATGATGTGGGTTTATGGAACAGGTGGCGGAAAAATCAAAATTAAATGTAAATATAGTTTAAGAGTAGATGAACATTCTGTATTTTTACCTCAAAATTTCTCAGGAATTTGGAGTGGAGAGCATTTAGGACATAAATACCCAGCAGGAACTCAACCTTATGGATTTGGTGAAAATTCAAACCAAGTTACAAGTTATGGTTATGACCAACAAACTTCTTGCCCAGAGACAAAATGTTCTTTGGTTAGAATTGAAAGAGCATAGGAGAGCAGCATGAATGAAACTACAAATTATTCAAGAATGAAATTTTATTGTGATGAGAACCTTTGTATTGATTGTAATGGTTGTGTTGTAGCTTGTAAAGAAGCTCACGAAGTTCCAGTGGGAGTTAATAGAAGAAAAGTAATCACAGTAAATGAAGGAATAGTGGGGAAAGAAATTTCTCTTTCTATGGCTTGTATGCATTGTGCTGATGCACCTTGCCAACAAGTTTGTCCAACTGATTGTTTTTATATTAGAACAGATGGAATTGTTTTACATGATAAAGATAAATGTATTGGTTGTGGATATTGTTTATTTGCTTGTCCTTTTGGTGCTCCCCAATTTCCGAAAAATGGTGCATTTGGTACAAAAGGAAAAATGGATAAATGTACTATGTGTGCAGGTGGTCCTGAAGAAACAAACTCTCATGAAGAGTTTCATAAATATGGGCAAAATAGAATTTCAGAAGGTAAAGTACCAATGTGTGCGTCTATGTGTTCAACTAAAGCTCTACTTGTTGGTGATGCCAATGAGGTTGCTTTAATTAAAACATATAGAGCAGCTTCACAAGGTAAAGGTATCGCAACTGAATCTTATGGATGGTAGGAATTAATTATGGAAAATAGCTCATTTTTTCAAAAAAATAAAGCGTATATTCTTACTCTTCTTGGGCTATCATTAGTGGGATTTGTATTTGTTAAATTTTTTATGATTATGGATTGGGAGTACTTATTTAAGTACACAATCCATGCAATTACAAACGGAAAATTAGATGGAGTTTTAACTCCAGCTGATACCAATTATAAAGCTATGGTAAATGCGGCATTTGGACCAAATTATGAAGCAATTGCCCCTGAAATTATAAGAGCTAGTAATGAAAGACAACTATATATTTGGTGGGTTTTTGTTGCTGAAATTGTAATTTTTTGTGTAATGTATACATTTAATGGTAGGCAAGAAGCTGTTATTACAAGACCAAATGATCAAGTGGAAGTATTTTCACTATTTCATAGAGCTGTAATTTGGTTGAATGTTATTATTATAATTGCTTTAATAATTACTGGATTTAACATAACATGGAGTTTAAGAAGCGAAGGTGGATTTATCCCTTTTATGCTTAGAGGAACACATGAAGTTACAGGTTTACTTTGGTTTCCTATTTGGTTACTAATGACTATTATTGCCTTTAAAGATATTAAACTATTATCAAAAAATAGTTTATTAAGAAAGATAATTTTGCCAGGAAAATATAAACCTATGAAAAGAGTTATTTTTATAGTGTTTGTTTTAATGGGTGCAGGGTTATTAACAAGTGGATTTATTATTTGGTTTTTACATCCAGATGCATTTACAAATGCTCATGTTATTCAATTTAAAAGAGCATTACTTTATGTACATTTTGGTTCTAGTGTATTAATTATGTTTTTCTTAATGGATTTTGTTTACTCAACATTAGTTGCAGTAAAAGGGAATCTAAAAGGATTACTTAGTGGTAAATATCCAAGAGAACATTTAGAACAATTAGCTCCTGATGTTTTAGCAGATATTGAAAATAAAAAAGGAAAAATGGCATGACAAGCCCTGTGAGAAGTGAAAACTTCTCCCTTTTTCATGATAATTTAGATGATTATACAAGAGAGATAATCATTGAAAAATTCTATGAAGATGGGATTGAAGTGGCTGAAGATTATGTTATTAAAGAAGATAAAATTGAATTTTTCTTAAATGGAAAAAGATTTTTATCAGTTATGAGTATTGCCCAACATCAAGATGCACATCTTGTGGGATTTTTATTAAGTGAAGCTGTAATAAATAATTTTAGTGATATTGAATCTATAATTGTTAGTGAAGATGGATTAAAAGTAGAAGTTATTGCAAATGTTAGTGATGAAGGATATTCAAATCTTTTTAAAGAAAAAACATTAACATCAGGATGTTGTATAGGAGTTACTGGAAATGCAGAAAAGGTCTTTGATTGCGCATTTATCAATACAGATTATAAAGTAAAAGCAAAAGATATTTTGTCAAATATGAAGTTATTTAATAACTCATCAAAGCTTTTTGATAACACAGGATGTGTTCATAAAGCAGAATTAGTTTTAGAAGATGGTACAATTTTTATCGCTGAAGATATTGGAAGACATAATGCAATTGATAAAGTTATTGGACTTGCAAGTATGAATAAAAAAGAGGTTAAAAAATCTGTTTTATATGCAACCGGAAGATTATCAATGGAAATGGTTGTAAAGTGTGTAATGCATAAAATACCAATAGTTGTTTCAAAAGCAGCAGTTACTTTTCAAGGTATTAAATCAGCAAATGAACATGGAGTTACACTTGTAGGATTTGCAAGGGGTAATAAAATGAACGTATATACTCACTCAGGAAGAATAAATGTCTAGTATAGATGATAATGTCAGTATTGAATTGGATAATATTCAAAAAGAACTTTTGATGACAAACTTAGATGAAGAGGGAAAATTATCTTGTCTAAAAGCATTTAAAGTTGCAAGATTAATTGGTAAAGAACCAAAAGAAATGAGTGCAATTACAAAAAGTTTAGGTATTAAAATTACAAATTGTGAACTTGGAGTTTTTGGAAAATTAAAGTTTCAAGATCCTAATATTCAAGTTTATAATAAATTAAAACAAAATTATATGGGACATAAAACTTTAGAATGTAAAGTATTATGGGATGAAGCTATAAGCTCCACTCTAAAAACAGTAGGTTCTACTGTTAAAAATTCTGATATTGAAGTTACTCATTGTCAACTTGGATGTTTTCGAGAAAAGAAAAATAAAAAGAATGATTAAATTAAACTATCTGCAATACTCAAAACTGAAAAATATAGAAATATCAAATGATTTTTCATTAAGTGCATTAATCTCAAATGATAAATTTGAAGCTTTAAATATAGAATATAAAAATCTATTTGGATTTAATAAACTAAAAACTATTGCTTTTTCAAAAGAAGGATTTTTAGGACTTTTTTTAGAATTAAAAGGAAAAATTGCAATAAGTTATGGAGAATGTGAAGCCGTAGTTGAAGCTGGATTGCTTTATGAAACTCTGGGTTTTGAAATAACTTGGATAAATTTAAACAAAGATGGAAAAGTAAATTTATATGAGCTTGAGAATAAAAATATAGATTTCCTTTTCTTATCTTCTTATGTTATGGATACTTTTGTAAAAACTTCCATAGAAGAGGTGAAAAATCTAACAGATGCAAAAATAATTTCAAATGCAAGTGCGGATTTTAATAAAAATAGTGATGTTATTTATTTTGATAATTATAAATTAACAGGTTTTAATCTTTCAGGTGTTTTATTATTTAATGATGATATTTTTTCTTTGTTATCTATTGGACAAATTGATAGTTTAGCCGTAAAACTTTGTTTAGATGCTCTTCAGAATCAAAAATTTAACTATAAATTAAAAGCAATTTTTTTAGAAAAATTCCAAGAAAAATTCCAAGAAAATATCTACTTTTTTGTAAATCCAAATGATACTTTAGAATACTCTTTACATTTTGGATTAAAAGGTATAAAAGCCAGAGAACTTATACGAACATTAGCTTTAAATAAAATATTTATTACAAATGGAGAGGGTTGCTCTTTAGGATTATCAAAACCATCAAGAATTATTCAAGTTATGGGATATGATGAGCTTACAAGTAGAAATTCTATAAGTTTTTCTTTTGTTGATGAGTTAAGTGCGGAAGATATAGAAAAGGTTGTAAATACTGTTTATTTAAAATATAAACAGATTAAAAGCTTAGGAAATTAAGTAATTAATCTTTTCCTATATTTGAGAAATAATAAGCAATTTGTTCTAATTGTTCATCCGTATAATCTTTCACATGTTCTTTCATCATCGTTCCAGTTTTTTTACCATTCTTATAATTTAACAATATTTCATATAAACTATTTTTGTTCATTCCCGCAATTTCAGGTGCAACAGATTGAGTTTGTTCATCAGTTTCATGACATGAAGTACATGATATAGCTAGCATTTCAGCTTCAATAACATCATATTCCACTGCATGAGAAAAGCTATATAAACTTAATAAAATTAGCGCTATTTTTTTCATTTTGTTTACCTTTTATTTTAATTATAATTATATCTTGAATTTATGCATCTTTAAAACATAAAATCGAGTTTTATATCATATTGTACTCCTATAATCTAATAATGTAAGTGACTAAAGTCACAAATAAATTTTTAATAAAATGATACAATTCTAAAAATATTGGAGTATTTTATGTATAAAAAAATTTCAAAAGTTTTATATCTAAAGGTAGGGATTGTAAGAACTTCAAAACTTTTAAATAATAGTAAAAGAAAAGAATTGATTTCAGGAATCAAAAAAAATCCAGTTTCTTTTTCATATCTTACAAAAACAGGTTTTGAAGATGATTTTCAAGCTGATTTACTTCATCATGGTGGAGAAAATAAAGCTTTATTCCTTTTTTCAAGTATAACTTATGAAAAAATCAACTCTTTTTATGATAATAAATTTGATGTAAGTAAAACTGCATTTTTTGGAGAAAATCTTGTATTATCAGAAATTACAGAAGAAGATATTTGTGTTGGAGATATTTTAAAAATAGGACAATGCAAAGTACAAATAACACAACCCCGACAACCTTGTTGGAAATTAAGTGCAAATACAGATGAAAAAAATATGACAAATTTTATTTTTAATAATGGTTTAACAGGTTGTTATGCAAAAGTTTTAGAAGAAGGAATTATAAGTCAAAATGATGAAGTAATTTTAGAAAAAAGAACTTATCCAAATCTAAATATTGAAAAATTAAACCAGCTGATAATTAATCCAATGAGTGATGAAAAGCTTACCTTAGAGGCTTTAGACTGTGCTGAATTGGGAAAAGCATTTATGGAATCTTTATCTAAAAGATATAAATTAAAAGACAGAGATGAACAATTCTCATTTTATCATACTTAAGATATTTCTTTTTTCTCAATTTCCCATCTATAACCACTCATAGCTCCACTATTTGTTATGATTTTATGACATGGGATTAAATACTCAATATGATTTTTTCTAATTGCACTAGCAATTGCTTGAATAGATTTTGGTTTATCTAAATAGTTTGCTATGTCTTGATATGTTGCTACTATTCCATTTGGAAGATTTAAAAGAGCTTTCCAAACATTTACTTGAAGATTTGTTCCCTTTACAAAAAGGGAATATTTTTTATTTTTAACGAAGATATTTTCTAAATATTCATTTGCAGCTTTTTCATCAAAATGAAGATTTGCATTTTCCCAAAGTTCATTGAACCTATTAAAAATCTCATTTTTATTATCATCAATAAATCCTAAGTAACAAACACCTTTATCGGTAAATCCTATTAGTGCTTCCCCAAAAGGAGTTTGTCCAAATCCATAAGTGATTTGTACATCTTTCCCTTTTTCTTTCCACTCTTTAGGGGTTACTCCAATTAGATTTACAAAAAGTTCATGCAGACGGCTACTGCTGGATAATCCAATATCCAAACTACTATCTAGAATGGATTTGGATTCTTTGATATGCTCTTTTGCATAATTTAAAGTAACGCTATGTAAAAATTGTTTGGGAGTTACGCCCACATATTCTTTAAATACTCTTATAAAATGGTATTTACTCATACCGATATTTTTTGCAACTTCATCAACTGATGGATGTTCTTTGAAATTTTCATCAATATATTTTATTGCTTTTTCAATTTGTTTATAGTTGTTATTTAAAGTAGACATATTTCTTCTCCAAACGATTAAAACCCTTAAAAAGTCGATTTGTTGTAAATCACAAAATTACTAGCTAAATCTTCTAATTCTTTATTAATTTTAGCATGAAGAGCTGTATCTTCAATATT
>JAQVLW010000050.1 GCA_028703945.1 Aliarcobacter sp.
TAAAAGTTATACTCTTGAACTTTTAGTTCATAATGATGATGATAGAACAGAAATTTATAAAATGTTAGGTGACCATTCTAATATTAAAATGGTTTTATAATTAATTAGTATCTTATTCGTAAGATACATAATTACCTATAATATAGGGATAAAACCCTTGTATAAAGGCTTAGAATTAAATGTAGTTCTTAAAAATATATACATTAAATGAAATAATAGACAAGTTTATAGTCAACCTTTAACCTATAAAAATAGGACGTTCTTCAAGATGGAAAAAGTCACAAATTCAAGAAGCTATTTCGAAACTTTAAACCATTCCCTCACGAGGGAATGAGTTAAAATAATTTAGGGAACTTCCCAAAAGTATCTTCAATCCAATCAACTAAAAGATAAAGAACAGTAATAATTGCAATTAAACCCACAAGATAACATTTTTGTTTTTCGTGATATTCAAGTGTATTAGGCTCCCTGACAACAGCTCCGCATTTAGGACAGTGTGGAGCAGAAGGACTAACTTGATTTCCACAACTCTTACAAGATATTAAACCAGCCATATTAACCTCTATATTTTTACAAAATTATATTATTTTTTTTTAAAATGTAGTAAAAAGAGAAACTCATAAAAATTAAAAATATAATTTAAAAAAATACTTAATATATCTTTTATAAATCGAATTTACACTTTTCTCTAAGATAATGAGATAATTTTCTTTCGAAATGAATTTATTTTATATCTTGCTTTTTTAATCTTTTAATTAATTGTAATTCTTTAAATTCATCCATATTTATTGAATCTTTTTTATGTTCTTCACAAGAACTAAACCACAAACCAGTTGAAACTCTAAGCTCTCCTAGTTTCCCACAATATTCGCAAGTTCTTGAAGATTTAATTTCAGATTGAGATACTAAAGCAGAAATACTATTTTTAATAACATCTGGGATATCTAAATCTTTATCATTATAATAAAATCTTAATGTTCCAAATTTTTCTTTAATTTGTTGAATTCTAGGAAATTCGCAATTAGCTAATTTACAAAGTTCTGTAATATTATTACCTAAGTTATAAATTAAATCAGTCCAACCATCTTCAAACTCAAAAGCTACTTTGTCTTTAAAAAGTTTAATTTCATTTAATTTTTTTATATTTTCAATAGAAAGCATTAGTTTTCCTTTTAATTAAATTTTTTTTATTACACTTTTCTCTTAAAATCATTTAAAATGAATTCTTCATTTTCAAGATGAACAACATTTAATATTTCCTCAAAATCATTAAAATATAAATGATAATGTTTCATTGGTATATCTTGATATTTTAGAAACAATTTCCAATCTAAAATTAGTTTATATTTAAAATTTTCTTTTTGTATTTTATCTCTTGAGTTTTTACTATTTTTAGTAGCACAGATAACTCCACATTCAACTTTTTTATTTAAAAAGTTTGTTCTATATATTTTATGAATCATTCCTCTATTCATATCTCTATTTAATTTTCTATCTTCTTTTGATACAGCGACAGAGATTTTTAAATTAATATTATCAATTTTATAATCATATTTTTCAAAGCAATAAGCAGTAATAAGTATTAGCGCATCATCTGTTTTTTTGATTATTGCAACTATATTTCTAAATCCTATTTTATATTTATTGTTTTCTTTTTTTGAAATATCAAACTTATCATCTATTTGTTTTACTAAATTTATTAAAATATCTTTATCAATAGGATTTTGATGTTCTCTTCTTTGAATTGCATGTTTTGAGATAATGATTTTATTAGTCATTAAAATTCCATATTATATAAATTTAGATTTTCTATAGTTCCAATCATACAACCTCTTTTAATCATCTCATTTTTAACTAGTCCATAATGATGTAGATTTACATTATCAATATTTTTATCAATAAAATTAAAATGTTTAATTAATTCAAAATTTTCGATTTTTGAAACAGGTATTAAATTCTTTTTATAAGTTCCATCTTCAAACAAAGTATATAATTCATTATTTATAATTAATGGAATATCTTTATTAACTTTTTTGTCTTTTTTAATATATTTTAATTTAATTCTTTTATAATCATCTGGCATTATTTCATAATATTTTTTTTTGCCTTTTTCATCTAAATAAGCAACTATATATTTTTTAATAGACAATTTTGGAATAAATCGTTTGGAATACAAAGTAACTTCATTATCATCTATATCTTCATGAAAATATTTATAAGTTATCATAGTTTTGTTAAAATAAGTGCAAATATCCCCATTTATAAATAATTCATTAATATACAAATAATCATCTTGTATATCTTTAAAATAATATCTAATTTTACGATAAACAGATAAACTACATAAACTACGGGAAGAACAAAATCTTATAATTCTATGTTTAATATACCAATAAACACTATCATGAATAATATCAGTTTCAGCATTTCGAAAAGTTTTAGTAATATATTTCATCATATAAGCAATTGCACCACCTTTTGAAGAATACCAAGTATATTTAAATTGAAGTTGTTTTATACCAAACTTTTTAAAATACTCATAAAACTTCTTTTTAATTAATAAAATCCATTTTTTTGGTATATACACAAGAGCATGAATATGAGGAATTCCAGACTCGTGAGGTTCAAAGACTCTAAAATACATTAATCCATTACCTGTTTCTTTTTTCATCTTTCTAACCACTTGTAATGAAGTAAATTTATGCCAAAGGTCACTTAACAAAATAGAAGCATCTTTTACAGCTTTTTTATAATTATTATCGTATCTATAATTTGGATTTTTTTCAATAATTTTCTTTTTTTGATTAATAGTTCGAATTGGGTGAAAGTGAGAAGGAGCAGTCAATGTAATAAATACAGGCATTAACCCCATGTCTTTTGCATATTTATTGATTGAATTAACTCTATTATTGATTTCACTAAAATATTTTTTAGGATTTAAATTTGCAGAATATGTATTATCAAGTAAGTTAAACTCTTTATCACCTAAATCAATAACAAAATTTTCTAAAAAATTCTTTTGATTTTCTAATTTTCTATCAATTACACATTTGTCTTCAAAATCTACACCATACATATTTAACTCACTTATTTTTTTTAATTTATTTAATTTTAGAATGTTAACTAACGCAACTTTTTTAAAAGTAATCAAGGCTCATTTTGGAGAGCTGCGAACGTAGTCGCAGCCTCTCCAAAATTCGCTTTTTCTTCTATTGAGTTTGATTTATTCTCTTTTTTTAAATTATCAAACTCATTAACAAATTCAATTAATATAGTTGTAGTTGTAAATGATTCATTTATATATTCATTTGTAAATAATAAACCTAATAGAGGTATATCCGATAAAAATGGAATTGATTCAGTTTTTGAAGATTTTGAAAAATTGTTGATACCACTAATAATAAATCTCTTATTTTCCTTGTTAATCGAAAACTTTTGATTTAACTCTTTTTTAGTAGTAATAGGTTTATCTGCATTAGAGTCTAGTAATTGAGAATATGAGAAGTTTAGATTAATATTTAGTAAATCATCTGTAATGATTGGATTAATCTTTAAATTCAATCCTACGTCTTTGTAATCATATCTATTAACCTCGTTTACAGTTAATTCACTCAATGTATTAGAAGTAGTTAGAAAAGGTATATTTTGAGAGGAAATGAGCTTGAACTCTTCATTATTCTCAAGATTTACAACAGTGTCAATAATTGATTTACTAATGTTATTTGAATTCAAAAATTTTAAAACAGAATCAACATTATCATAATTTGCTTTATTGTTAATATTTAAAGGACTTCCAAGTAAAAAATCAAATACAAGTTTTTGACTATTATTAAAATTTGCATTTATTAAAGTTTCATAGTTTTTTAATTTGCCTAGATTAGTTTCAATAATAGATATTTTAATCTTTTGTTGACGAGGAAGAACATCGATATTATTAATAAATTGTTTTACTTCATTAAATTTTTCATCTGAACAGTTTAAAAATATACGATTCACATTTTTCAAATAAGAATAATCAACTTTTTGTAACTTCAAAATATTTTCAATATCACTAAAATTCAAATATTTTAAATCTATACTTTTTAAATATAATTTTTCTTCTTTTGGAATATCTGTTAAAATTTCAATCTTTTTTATAAAATAAACATCATTTGATAATGTTAATTCATAACCATTTGAAATTAATATTTTCTTCAAGAAATTAATATTTTTTGGCTCTTCTGGTTTATAAAAAATCAATAAATCAACATCAATATTTTTATCTATAATAAATGATTTATTAGAATTAGTTAAAACGTCAACTATTAAATCATGTAAAGTCATTTCCACAAGTTCTTTATAGTTTTGCAAAGAAATAGTATTAGCACTTAAATTGCTATTTATTGTTAAGATTAAAACTAGGCAGAATAGAATTTTCTTCATTTTTAATATCCTCTTTTTTTGATTTTTTTTGGAATAAATTAAATTTATCTTCAGATTGAAAATAAAACTTGTATTTTGATTTTGCTATCATTTTTGCTTTGTAATCATTTTTTAAAAGTTCTAAAACAAATTTTTTTTCATAAATATTTGAATTAATAAAGCAGTATGAAAAGTTGCAATACATTTCATAAAAATCGCCATTTTGCGAGTTGTTGTTAGTTTTTTTCTCTGAGTAAGAAATAAGTTTTTGGGACTGCTGTGGGCTTTGTATTTTATCTTTTTCAACAGTTCCCCCACCAAAAAAGTTTTTTAAATAAATTACCCCAGCTGTTAAAACAATGATAAAAATTAAAAGTGCTAATAACAAAAAATGTTTAACAAGTGATTTTTGTTTGTTGTTTTCACCACTTCCATAAAGCTCAAATACTTCTTTTAGAATAGGTAGTTTTTTGGTAAGTGCTAATTGTGTTTTAAACATTGAAGAAGCTGTGTATTGTTGATAAATCATTTGAGTATTAAATAATTTTCGTGAAGCAGGGATAGCTTTATAATAAAACTCTGAAAATGCTTTATATTTTTTATTGACTAATGGTAAATCTTGAGTTATTAAAATAATATCTTGAAAAAAGTGTCTATGATAAGAAAGCCACCAAATAAGTACTTCATCATCTTTACCCATGAAGTTATGACACTCATCTAAGACAATTAAAGTATAAAAAAAGTCTTCATCTTTTACAAGTTCTTTAAGCTCTGAATCTGTTTTACCAAGTTTATATTGATTATGTAATTCTGTAATAATTGATTTGAATTCATCAAAATTTAATGGTTTTACATTTTCAAAAGATTCAAATTTTATTTCATTAATATTTGTTAATGCAACTTTATATTTTGTTTTTGAAAGTTGAAATTTTTTAAACTTTTTATTATTTTGTAGAGTTTTATTAAAATTTATAACAATTGAAAAAAGCCCATAATAACTTTTCCCACTACCGGGAATTCCCGTTACAAATTGAATCATATTATTACTCTAAAAAAGTTTTAGCAACAAAGAAAAGAGTTTTAATAATATCTACCGTATGTTGATAAAGTATTTTTGATAAAACGAAAACAAGAGCAGAAAATATAAATGGTAAACCGGCTGTTAAACCATCTGTAATTCCTACATTATTGGCAAATGCATAAAAATAATAGATAAATGAATCATTTTGCGGAATATAATTAATGAAATCATTCACTAAATTGTAAAGTGTTACTATTGTTGTAATTAAGTAATAATAGAATGCTAAAATCATAGTAACAATAAATATACCTAAAGGTAAAAGCAACATTTTTTTTAAGCTTTTTAAGCCAACTAAACCAAGTATATAAGCTAATATTTGTCCCATTATTTAAGCCCCCAAAAGAAAATTCGAATTGAATGATAAATTAACACCATAGTTGTAAGAAAAGTAATAAATGCTCTAAATGGAATAAATGCAGTGCAGTAATCTATTGTTATAGTTTTCCCAAATGCTGTTGTTGACATAGTGCAATCCGTATAATTATCATATTTAGTTGCATCAAAAGAAAAACCATTATCTAAAATATTTTTAGTATCATCAAAAGTACCTTGAATATTTGTAAAAGAATTACCTAAATTACTTAAGAAAGTTTCATATGAACCTGTATCAAATGATGGTTGATTTGAAGTTCCATCACCATTTAAACCATCAACTAATTGACCTAATTGTGAAGACATGCCAATGTTAGATAATGTATTTAATTTCATTTGTTCATTTAAAGAATTAACAGAACTTTTTAAATCGTTCATGACATCTGTTTGAGAATTTCCACCAGTTCCTGTTGTTGGAGTTATATAATTTTGATTTAAACCATCAAGAGAAGTATTGTTATTTGGTGAAGTTGTTCCACCAGTATTAGTACCCGTACCACCAGTATTTCCACCACCTGAACTTGTTCCACCAGTATTAGTATTATTTGTAGGAGTATAAGTATAAAAATCGTTTAACGAAGTTGAAGAACCAGAAGTTGGTGAATTAGAAATATAATGATAATCGCCATTATCATCTTTTGTAACAGAACCCGTATCAATAACGTTTCCACTAGAATCTTTAATAGTACCAATTAATCCATTTTCGGTATTTTCAACAGTATAAGTATTACCAGTAGTAGAAGATGTATAATTAGATGATTCAATATTTCCATTATCATCATAATTAGTAGTAATAGTTCCTCCCTCAATTTCTTCATTATGAACCTTTGAAACACAATCTTGAGTATTCCAATTATAACCAGAGCCACCAATTACCATATTTGGGATATTTGTAGAATAGTTAGAAGAGCCACAAGAAAGATTACCATCTGGAGTAATTGAACCATTTTCAATTAAATTTTTTTGACCTGTGTTGGGATCACAAGAATACACATTATTAGTTTCCAATTCAAAATACAATTCATTACACTTCATATCTACATAAGGTAGAGGAGAAGCATCGGAATAGTTCATCATTAAATCTGAATATGATGAAAGTAAGTTTTGAACATTATCAATACATGCATACATAGCTTCAGAATTATCAAAATTATGTTGTTGTGAGCAAATTAATTCTTGTTCCCTAGAATAAGAATTATATTTAACTTGCATAGCTACAAATTTATTTTCTTCTACGCAACCAGTCATTGACTCATAGTATGAACCTCTAGTCTTATAGTAAGATGTATGATGAATATTGTAAATTCCTGTAAAATCTGAATTAGAAGTTGTACCAGTTGAATCAGCAAAAGTATAATCATTATAATATGAAGTACAATAATATGTAGATGCAAAAATAAAATTAAATAAAAAGAGAAACAAAATTAATATCTTTCTCATCATGAACCTTTACGTACTAATGAAATAGATGCAAAAATTGGAACTAACACTAGTGCAAAGTTCATAAAAATTGAAAAGAAGTAATCAAAAACTAAATCGTTTGTAACTTGAAAAATAATTAAATCCATTTTAAACCTCTATTTTGAAACTGTAAGTAACATAAAATATAATGTTACAAAACCAATTAAAAGACCTGAAAGAGCCATTAAGAAATTATAATCTTGGAAATAAAGACCTAAAATTTGAGCTTGAATTGTTGAGTTATACATTATGACCTCTTAACTAAATTGATAACCGTTAAAACACCACTAAAAGTTACAACAAAACCAATAAAAGCTGTAAAAATGATAGATATATCAGATAAGTTAATTTGAAGAGTTGTCAAATTTTCCATTTTTTAACCTTTTTTTTTGAAGAAATAAAACTAAAAAAGAGAAAATTTCAAGAGGGTAAAATCCCTCTTAAAAAGCGATTATTTCGCCATTCCAATAGCTTTTCTGATTCCCCAGATAACTGCTAAAGCACCTAATACTAAAACACCAACTGACATTACATCACCTGTGTTAAACGCAACGTTTGTTAAATCCATACCTGTTTGCATAGTTTTCTCCTACTATTTTTATTTTTTCAGGGGACTTACATCACACTTGAATGCCCCGACAATTAATAGCTTTTAATTGAAAGGGCTTTAAATTTTTGATTATCTGGAACATTAAGTTCAATAACAACGTTCTGACCAACTTTTGAGCTATAATCAGAAACTAATTGAGAAAGTTCGTCTTTTGATTCGCAATTAATTACAATAGTTTGAGTTTTGTAAACCAAAATTTGAACCGAAATACCGTTTAAATCTTTTAATGTCGGTACAGCTTGAGAAAACTTAAGCTTTAAACTATTTCCATACTTTGTTCCATCTTGTAATTTTCCCTCAACGGTAAAATCTACACCTTCTATTTTTCCAAAAAGATAAAAGCCATGAATTGAATGAGTGGCATCATTAATGATTTTTTGTGAGCTAAAAAACTCAGTACCTCTTGGTTTGTGAGGTTGTGTCGTGTCAGATTTATTTTCCATTTTTTAATCTCCATTTTTTAAATATGAAGAATTATAAAAGAAAGGGTATGTGCTTGTATATGTAAAAAATGATAAATTTATGATAAATTTATACTTAAAAAATGTAAAAAAAAAGAAAGAAGAATTGAAGATAATATTTAGAAAAATTAAACTTTTTACTCTTTTAAAAATTAAGTTTTTACCTTTAGCCTCAAAGTGAGACTAAGAGGAAAAAGATTATTAGATGATTAATTTAAAGCAAATCTTTAGGGTCAAATGAATAAAGTTTTTCATCAAAATTATCAACTTTACTTAAAAATTTATTTATTTTAATATAAATAGTTTCTGATGAATAATAAAAAGGAGAAGTGATAAAATCATCATTTGGAGGAAATTGCTCAACTTTGTAATGAAGCAACTTATTAAATTTAGAAAAATTAAAATCCATTACAAAATTTTTAAATACTAAATCATTCTGTAGGTGATTTAAGAAAGATATAAATTTTAAATAATCAAAAGTATATAATTGATGAATATTTATTACACCTGCATTCCTACATAAAATATGTAAAATTTCATAATCTTCATCATTTTCACAAATACAAACATAACCAACAAAAATATTAATTAATTCAGAAATAGTATTTAAGGGAAAAAACATATTATCAAGTCTAATAATTTTACGAGAATCAATAAATTCTTGTATTTCTTCCAACGAAAAGTAATTATCTAATAATTCAATAATTGCTCTTTTTTCTTTTCGCCAACGAGCAACAGTTGGTTTACTGTTTTCTAAAATTTGTGAATAAATTTCATTTTTATCCAAAAAATACTCCTATTATAATATTTATAAATCATTATAATATAAAATATATAAAAAAATCAATTAAAATAATCACTATAATATAAAAATACATAAATTAAGTATGTTCTAAGTATCATAATAATATTATTTTAATGTTATTTATTAAATTAAATATCATTATGATATATAAGTATTATTATTAATTACGCCCTACCAAGTTTGCAATTAATAATAAGAACCCGTTAAGGTATTCAATTATACCTAATCCATAGTGAAAAAGGGATAAAATAAAATGAACGCAAAACACTTCAGATTCGAAAAAATCGAAAAAACAGAAATTGAAATATTCAATGCTGCTCAAAAGGTAGCCGAAAGTTATAACGAAGAAGTAATCTACATCGAAATTATAATAATACAAAACATCATCGAAATTGACTTTCATAAAGAATACAAAGCAGAATACATCGGAATTAACACCTGCAGAAGTACATTACCAGAATTTACAAAATTTCAAGAAAATTTCAGAAATCTATTAGAAATAAAAAAAAGGGGTTCATTATGATTTTCATGAGAGAACTCGCTAAAAAATTAAATATCAAAGAATTCACACTAGAAAGATTATATTTAAAGCCTGAAAATAATCTAGTAAGTCTAGAAGAATTGCAAAAACTCAAAGAAATATTTATTTCAAAAAAAACAAATTGCAGTTTAATAAAAGCAAGAAAAATTGAAAAAATCTTGAAAAATCTTGAAAACAAGGTGGCTTAAAATGAGTTCTTTAAATCAAATTAAAAAGAAAAACAAATTTACACAAATATCGAATATATGTATATATGATGAAAAATTGAGCCTAGACGCAAAAGGATTGATGTGCATGTTATGCTCATTTCCGAATGAGTGGAAATTTTACAACACATTAATAGCGAAGAAATGTGGAACAAGCCTAGATAAGCTTAATAAGCTGTATAGAATGCTAGAAGAAAAAGGATATTTAAAAAGAACTAAAAAAAGAGATGAAAAAGGAAAATTTAGGGGCTTTGAATTTGAATTATGTGATGAAGGAACATTAAAACCGACCATTACTGAAAAAACCACAACGGAAAAAACACCGTTACGGATTAATCCGTTAATGGATAAAACCAATACGGAAAAATCAGAAGCTATTAATACTAATACTAATATTAATACTAAAAAAGAAAATAATACTCTCTCTGATAATGTCGAGAGAGAAAATTTTTTAAATTTTAAATCTTTCAAAGAATTTTGCATAAAAAACCACGAAAAAATAAGTTTTAACATTCCTATTTCGATAGATAATCTATTACCTAACACGAAAATTAAAATTACACCTAGTGGTTATCTGCATAATATTAATACAGGTAAAGATTTTGAGAAAGAAAAAGCATTCAAAATATGGGAATTCATGTATGAAAGAAAAGAAAAAATTATTGAATTAATTATGAAAGGAAATTCGAAAAATGTTTGAAAACCTAGAAAAAACCTTACTGGAAATTAATGCAGAATTAAAACTTTATAGAAAATTATTTGAATTGATTTTCGATAATTTGCGAACAAGAAGTCAAGTTGCAAAATATTTACGAGTAGACCAGAAAACTGTATATAACTGGACGAAAGACGGAACTTTTCAAAAAGGAATTCATTTCATAATTGATGAAAATGGAAAAAAAGAATATATACCAAATGGAATTATTCAATTTGAAGAAGAGATGAAAAATAGAAAAAAAGAAATTAAAAAAGTTGAAAAGCAAGTAAACTCTATTGCGTCGAAATTCTTGAATAAAGTTGCTTAAAATGGAAAATATTAAATATATATATGGAGATTTGAAATTCACCATTAAAGAGCAATTTGGGCATTGGTATTTAGATTTTTATTCATCGTCAGGTAAAAGACAACGTGGAAGCACTAAATTAAAAGCAACAGCTGAAAATTTAAAAATCATAAAAAAGCAAGTAATACCTGATATTTATGAAGGAATAGGGAAAGAACCTATTCCTAGAGAAAAAGAAATTAAGAATTGGAATTTAGAAGATTTTGCAATAGAATTCTTCGAATTGAAAAAAAATAAAATTAGAGAGCATACGCTAAAAAGAAATATTATGCATTTCAATAAACACATTTCACCATACTTCGGAAAAAAAGAATTAAAAAATTTAACACCTTTAGGAATTGAACGATGGCAAAATGAACTAGAAAAAAAATATAAGAGTTCAACAATCGTAAAATTAAGAACTATTTTTTCAGAAATTTTAAAAAAAGCAAAAGATAACGATTTAATAGATAGAAATATTTTTGAAAAAGTACCAGGAATTCAAAAGCAGAATATTTCGGAAGTAAATCCATTCACAGAAAAAGAATTGAATCATATCATAACTAATACAAATGGATACATGAAGAATTTTATTCAATTAATGGTAGCCACGGGAATGCGACCAGGCGAAATTGTTGGATTAAAATGGAGTGATATAGATTTTGAAAGAAAAAAAATTGATATAGAAAGAACAAGAATACGTTCAATAAAAAAAGGAGAAATAAAAGATGGTGAAGTAAAAACAGCTTCAAGTGAAAGAGGAGCAGATATGCTAATATTAGCAGAAGAAGCACTTTTAAGGCAGAAAGAATTAACATTTAAATATGAATATATTTTTATTAATCAATCGAAAAGACCATTTTATAGCCATGACATCATTGGATTGAATTTTAGAAAAATCTTGAAAAAAAATGGGATAAAAGAAAGACCAATATATAATTTAAGACATGTATTTGCATCTCAATTAATTTCAAAAGGTGCAGATATTGCTTGGGTATCTAAAATGCTAGGGCATAAAGATATAACAATAACATTAAAAGTTTATACAAAATTTATTAAAGAAGATGATGAAGTAAGAATTAAAAAAATAGCTCAAATGGACAAGTTTATGGTCAAGTTAGAAAATAGAGATAATTAGAATATCTATAAATAGGGCTAAAAATGTATTTATTAGTATGTTATTATAAACATCTAATTTTTAGATTTAAAGTATCGTTAGCTATTACTTTTTTTTTATAAGTTCAGAAAAATTATCTTTTAAAAAGATTCGTAATAGACCCCTAGTACTTTTTGTAACACCAATACTGCATATATCTGCATGCATAAGTAAATCCTCCAATGCAGTATCATATATTGCCATAGCCCTATTTAATCCTATAATATATTCACGAATACACTTTGCTTGAATTGTAACATAACCAAGATATTCATGAGTTCCTTTTTGCTTGTCTTCTCCAATGCTTATTATTTCATCACTTGTTGTATAACTACATCTTAAAACTGAAAGTCCCTTATTTAGCACGTCATCAAATGCTAAAGATTTTATTTCACCCGTTTCTGTATCATAATGATGTGGAGAAAAAATATTTCGTGCTAATATTTCATCATCTTTTACTATCCCATAAGAGTGTGAACTAACACTTTCTTTTTCCCATTCTAATGCTTGCTCATAATTTTTGGTTAGGTAATGACATTTTTCAGATGATGACACTTTGCAATTAAAAAAAACCTCTGCCTCTCCCAAAAGTTAAGTCCTTACACAATTTTTCTATTAATATTAGAAATTCTTGTTGTTAAATCACTTGAAAAAGTATTGTTTATGTCTTTATTTTCTTCAATAAAAGGAATTTTATCTTTCATATATATAAATGTATATGATTCTGAATTATCAAAAGTTATTTCAGCATATTCATTTCCATTTTCCCAATAAAAACCAATTTCATTAGAACCTGATAACATTAGTTTTGGTGCTTTAAATGAATATCTTTGAAATTCTATTAATAACTTTTCACCTGCACTAATCAAATCAAACGATGGTGCATTTCCACCATAACCATCCCAATCATGTTGTAAAGATAGGTAACTATGCAATATATCTATATCATCTCCATATTCACTAGTAAAAATTAAGTCTTTAATTTTTGACGTTGCAAACATTGGCTTAAATACTGTACTAGTATCATTTATCTGTTGTTCAATACTTGATGTAGGAAATATTGTATGCACATCTATTTGTGTAGCTGGCATAGATAAAGCCATTACTGATGGAATTGCTGTAAGACTACGTTTAAGCATCATTTTTCAACTCCAGTTCCATTTTTTTACAAATTTCTGATGATAATAAATTATATACCACCTTTTTATTTAAAAGATGATTTTCTTCAACAATTGGTTCAATTAAACTCATTACTCCTGATAAGTCAGAAGAAACTGGAATTAAATTTGAACAAGTTGTTTTATGATTCGTTTGTATAACAACTTTATTATTCATTTTTTCATCTATAAAATAATTAATATTGATATTATTTAAAATTTTATGCCCATTATTTAAAAAATATCCTTGATGAATATGCCAAAAATCATCTTTAGACCATATATGATTTGGAATAAAATCATTATTTTCTCTAAACAACTCTTTTTTCCAATCTTCCGAAATATCAGTAATTCTAAATTCATCAAGATACTCTATTCCAATTTCATGAATGCTATTACCCTCTAATGCAGGCATTAAAAAATTCATATATTCTTTTACCATAGACCATATTTCATCCCATCTTGTATAGTCACTACATCCAATAGTCAAAAAGTTATTGGCTAAATTAACAAACCATTTTTGTCTTCCATCAGGTAATAAACTATCGAATATAACTCCATTCATCATAGGAGAAGTCATGTTTTGTGGCTGTTCCATCATACCACCAATCTGAAAGCTAATCATATTTTGTGGTTGACATCTTGGCAGTTTAGCAATCATATCTGGAGCATTTTGATAATTAGTAATAACATTTTTAACAACCATATTATTTATTGGTTCTGACAAAATAAAGATAAATGCAACCCTTTCTATAGCATTATTTCCATTTTGAAATTGGATATTATTCATTTTTAAATTTCCTTTAAATTACTTTCAATTGTATTAACCACAAAAACATGTAAATACAAAACTTATCTTTTTATAACTGTAGTATATCAATTTTTTACCAAAATTATCCAACATATAATGTTATAAATGTCTTTTCTAAACTTTTCCTATGGGAAATTTTTACTCATCTCCTCAATATCAGGGTAATCTTTCTCTAAATTATTCTGTATATCTTGGAGGCATCTTTATTCCTTTTAAATTTAGCAAATGATTCTAACATCATTTTTTATAAATTAACAGAATAATTTCTTGTCTATGTTTTTGTTGTCATTCTATAGTGAAAGAGGAGCAGATATGCTAATATTAGCAGAAGAAGCACTTTTAAGGCAGAAAGAATTAACATTTAAATATGAATATATTTTTATTAATCAATCGAAAAGACCATTTTATAGCCATGACATCATTGGATTGAATTTTAGAAAAATCTTGAAAAAAAATGGGATAAAAGAAAGACCAATATATAATTTAAGACATGTATTTGCATCTCAATTAATTTCAAAAGGTGCAGATATTGCTTGGGTATCTAAAATGCTAGGGCATAAAGATATAACAATAACATTAAAAGTTTATACAAAATTTATTAAAGAAGATGATGAAGTAAGAATTAAAAAAATAGCTCAAATGGACAAGTTTATGGTCAAGTTAGAAAATAGAGATAATTAGAATATCTATAAATAGGGCTAAAAATGTATTTATTAGTATCTTATTCGTAAGATACTAATTCTTGTTTAAATTTTTCTTGATTTAATTTTTTACAAGCAACTTTATAGTGTTTTTGAATTGCTTCTTCATCTTCTTTTACAAGAGTTTTAATCTCTTCA
>JAQVLW010000092.1 GCA_028703945.1 Aliarcobacter sp.
AGTGTTGAATTTTCAATTTTTCAACAACCTGTTGAATTATGAACATATGTAGTAGTCAATTTGACGACTACATATGTTCACTAGTTAAAAATATCAAGTTTTATGATTTATTATATATTTAGTACCTTTACCTGCAGTACCTTCAACTTTTTTGATGCAAGCTTTTTCAAGTAAGTCTGCTAGGTCTCTTGATGCATTGGTTTCTGCTGTATTAGCAATTTTTACATATTTCTTCTTTGTTAAATCACCTTTAAAATTTTCATTACCTATATCTAGAAGTTTATTTAATACTTTAATTTGTCTTGCATTTAATTCATCACCTCTATGAGCATCCCAGAACTTTGTTTTATCAACAATGTATGATAATTGTTTTTGGGCATCCAATAAAGCATCATGTAGAGTTTTAAAAAACCATTCCATCCAATATGTAATATCTAAAGGCTCGTCTTTTTGAAATCTACCAGTTGTTTTGTCTAGTGCATTATAGTATCCTTTTCTATCTTCATAGATACTCTTTGACATAGTATAAATTTTTGAAAAAGAAGATTTCTCTAGTTTGGATAAAACTCTATCTGTTAAAGCTCTAGCTATACGACCATTTCCATCATCAAAAGGATGAATAATTACAAACCAAAGATGTGTAATTGCTGCTTTTTCTAAAGAACTAGGCGTTTCATTAAACCATTGGATAAAAATATTCATTTCTTGTTCTAATGTATCAAAGGGTGGTGCTTCGTAATGAATTTTTTCATTTCCATAATCACCTGATACAACTTGCATAGAGCCATCGCCTCTGAATTGAGCTACTTTTATTTTAGAAAATCCACTGTAACCCTTTTCAAACATTGCATGATGCCAACCAAATATTTTTTCTAAATTTAAAGCTTGTCCATAATGTGTATTAGCATCAATTAATATTTCAACATAGTTGTCTTCTTTCCTAATAGCATTATAGTGTTCCTCTGATTCAAGTCCAAGTTTTTGTTTAATAGAAGATCGTACACTTTGTCTATTTAATATTTCTCCTTCAATTTGACAACTGGCTATTATCTCATTTTCAAGGGTAGTAGCTAAAGAGTATTTTGTACTTTCTTGGTCCATTAAAAGCATAAAAGCTTTTAGTTTACCTTGCTCATATGCAATATCTCTTAATATTAGTGATAATCTATCTTTATCATATTTAAAATTAGGATACTCTTCGTATTCCCAAATCCATTTTTGTTTTTTCATAGAATCATTTTAACTAAATTGGTATGTAAAAGCAAGTTTTACATACCAAATAACGGTATGAAAAACTATATTTATCGTATCATTAACTCTAAGAAATTTAAAAATCTATTATATCATTGAAGATGCTCCACTTCTCAACTCTTTTTGGAACAATCTTTTCATTAGTGAAAACTGTTCTAAAAGTAAGAATGATTGTAAAGTAATATCTATTTTTCTGAAAGAACAGTTAGGGTTAAGTATATTTAAATTTATGTAAGTCAATATTAATTTAAATTTAAAAATTATACTTTTCGCACAGTACCGCATAAAAAACAATTGATTTATTACTATTTTTATGATAATATTTAATAAAAACTTAAACAGATAGTATTTCGCACAGTAGCACACAGAAAGGAAGATTGTGAAAATTAATGATTTATCAAGGAATCAAAGAAATATTATTGCCATACTTGAAAAAGTAAAAGAGGGAACAACCAGTGAACTTACAAAAGAGCTTGGACTTCCTAGAAGAACTTTTTTAGATAATATTAACTTCTTAATTAAACATGGACTGGTAAAAAAATCAGGTTCAGGAAAAAGTACTTTTTACTCTAGAGTGATTATTAATGAATATATAGCAAAAGAGATCACAGTATTTAAAGAGGGTATTAGATTTGGAGTGCTTCAATTTGGTGCAAATGGTTTTGAATTTACATATGATAAAAACCATAAAGGAGAGAAGCTTGCTGACCTTTTAGAAAACGTGCAAAGCCCTGATCTATTTCCAGAGTTTGAGAATCTTATTCCTGAATATGCTAGAAGAGATAAGTTAGTAAGTGAATATGATACAGAGTATCTATCTGAGCTGCTAGTTCATTTAAAAAATACCCATGGTGCATATGATTTTGTAAATAGCTATGAAGAGAGTAAGTATGTAACTGATTATTCAAATAGACCTTCTTGGTATAGTGTTAAAAATAAAATTCTAGGAAGCAATGATTATCCAAATGTTTTATATGGATTCAATCTTAATGTAGAAAAAGAAATATTAACAGCTAAAACAAAAGGTGAACACTCTGCCTTAAGTGGTAATCAAAATAAAGTAGATATTAATATTGATTTTGAAAATAGAGATATTGCAGAGGTTAAAAAAGATGAAGTTGCTTTATATCTATTAAAACCATATAGTGAAGATTTATCCAGTTATTTTGAGCAGTTTAAAAAAAGAGATAAAGGATATTATCCTCATATTGCAATTAATGAACATCTATTTATGAGTTTTGCAAAAAACGAATTGGGTTTTAATGTTCCATATACTGCATTAGTAGAAGGAGAAAAAGAGTTTCACTATATTACAAAAAGGTATGATAGATATGAAAACTATAAATATCATCAAAAAGACTTTGCTCAATATCTTGGCATTGAAAGTACTCAAAAATATAAAACGACTAGTGAAGCATTATTTACTAAACTAAATGAGATTATATATAGTGAAGATGAAAAGTTTGATGCATTGAGATTCTATTTTTACTCTAGTATTATTAATCATAGTGATCTTCATGCAAAAAATATTGGTGCATTAAATATAGGAAGAGAAAAGAATATACTTGCTCCTCTTTATGATGTTATATCAGTTGGTGTTTACTATGGAAATAGTGATGCACTCGGATTATCAATTAATAATAGATACTTGCATAAAAAGGCTAAGTTTAGAGTTGAAGATTTTTACGGACTTGCAGATATTCTAGGAATCAATAAAGATAAATTTAGAATAGCTACAAAAGAAATTCTAATTACTTTTATTGAAAAGTTTCCTACATATATAGAAAAATCTAAAGAGCTCTTAAAATACTCTTCTCTTGAAATTAACAATACTAGAAATGGATATACTAACTTTATAATCAAACTAGCAAATTTCTATAATGAAAAAATTGTTGAATTTATGAAATTAGATATGTTAAGAGATCTAGATATAGAGAAATATAAAGAAAAATTACAAGAAGACAAACTATTAAAATATACTAAACAAGAGTTAAGACAGCTTCATGAAAATTATAAAATAGACAAGGATTAAGTTCTTGTTTTTATTTAAACAGTACACAATCTGACGAGACTCTTCATAATTCTGTGTCCTATTTCTTGTTGACAGATCAATCCCCTATTTCGTATCTTGTAGGCTTTAAAAACATGATTAAAACATACTTATTATAATTTATATTGATATTTGATAAAACGATAACTAATATTTAAACTTTTGAAATAAAAAATTAATTAAAGAATGAATAAAGCGAAATAACAACACATGATATATTCTTAATCTTTTGGTTGTTATTTTCATTTAAAGTGAAAAGTGTAACTAATACTCTATTGAAAATGGATTTAAAAACTGACGACCCCAAAATAAAGATTTGTCTACTTTTGTAAGTTGTGCTTCATCACAAATATTATCCCAATTATCTCGAATAATATTTTGAAATATATCAAATATTTCAATAGCTTCTTTTTCTGAGAGTAAAA
>JAQVLW010000093.1 GCA_028703945.1 Aliarcobacter sp.
ATAGAGTTGAAAAAGACCAACAAATAATGATATTAGAAGCTATGAAAATGGAAATAGATATAACAGCTCCAGTTTCAGGTGTTATATCAAAAATCTTAGTTAATACTACTGATTCTGTTGAAGAAGGTCAATCTTTAGCCTTTATTGGGTAAAATGCCAAATATAATTGGTGTTATTGTTTTAGTATTATCTTGATGGTATGCTTTTATCAATATTTAAATAAAAATTAACAAGTAGGAAAGTTAAATTATGTCTGAAATTAAAGACTCATTAGGTTTAGAAAATGTTGGAATTATTAAAAGAAATGTGGATGTTGACACATTAATAAATGATGCAGTAGAAAAAGAAGGTGCAAAGGTATCTTCTACTGGTGCGTTAATGATTGATACTGGTATTTTTACAGGAAGAAGTCCTAAAGATAAATTTTTTGTAAATCAAGATCCATCTAATAAATATATAGCTTGGGGAGATATAAATCATAAAGTTTCAAAAGAAGTTTATGAGGATTTATTGAAAAATTCTAAAAAACAGTTAAGTAACAAAGATATTTATGTAACAGACGTATACTGTGGTGCATCATTAGATTCAAGAAAATCTGTTAGATTTATTACAGAAGTTGCTTGGCAAGCACATTTTATTCAAAATATGTTTATTCTTCCTAAAACTAAAGAAGAGTTAGACAACTTTAAACCTGATTTTACTATTTATAATTCTTGTAAAACTGTTGATATGGCATATGCAAGTCATAGCCTGCACTCAGAAGTTTATGTTATTTTTAATATAGAAGATAATGTAGCTATAATTGGTGGAACATGGTATGCAGGAGAGATGAAAAAAGGTGTGTTCTCTATGATGAATTACTGGCTTCCATTAGAAGGAAAACTTTCTATGCATTGTTCTGCAAATATTGGAAAAGATGGTGACACTGCCCTATTTTTTGGTCTTTCTGGAACAGGAAAAACTACACTTTCAACAGATCCAAAAAGAGCTTTAATTGGTGATGATGAGCATGGATGGGATGATAAAGGTATTTTTAATTTTGAAGGTGGGTGTTACGCTAAAGTTATAAATTTAGATAAAAATAGTGAACCTGAAATTTTTGATGCTATTAAAAAAGGTGCTATATTAGAAAATGTTGTTGCTAATGCTAACGGTATTGTTGATTATACTGATGGTTCAAAAACTGAAAATACAAGAGTTTCTTATCCTTTAGAACATATTCCTAATCACACACCTGATATGAGAGGAAATCATCCAACTAATATAATTTTCCTATGTGCAGATGCATTTGGAGTATTACCTCCTGTTGCAAAACTAGATAAACAACAAGCAATGTATTACTTTTTAAGTGGTTATACAGCTAAAGTTGCAGGAACTGAAAGAGGAATAACAGAACCTGTTGCTACATTCTCTTCTTGTTTTGGAGAAGCTTTTTTACCTTTAAATCCTACTGTTTATGCTGAATTATTAGGTAGAAAAATTGATCAACATAAAGTAAATGTATATTTAGTAAATACAGGATGGACTGGTGGAGCTTACGGTACTGGTTCAAGAATGAGTATTAAAAATACAAGAGCTTGTATTAATGCAATTTTAGATGGTTCAATAAATGAATCAGAATTTGAAACTTTACCAGTATTTAATTTAAAAATCCCAAAAACACTAAAAGGTGTTGATACAGAAGTATTAAATCCAAGAAATACATGGAAAGATAAAGAATCTTATGATGAAACAAAAAGAAAATTAGCTTCAATGTATATCAAAAACTTTAAAAAATACTTAACTTTAGAAAGTGAATTTGATTTCACAGCTGCAGGACCATCTTTATAAGATATAATTTTTCTATAAAAGTATTATTTAAGAAGGAGTGATTTTTTCACTTCTTCTTGTAATATAAAAAATAGGAGAAAATCATGAAATTATCTATGTTTTTAGAAGATATAAAAAGAAATCAAGAAGAAGTTGTATACTACTGTTGTAATCATATATTATCAAAGAAATTTGATATAAGTATTGATTGTGCTGAAAATGAAGTTTTAAAGGACTTGTTTGTTAATTATGATAATTTCACTAAAGCTTTAAATGATTCTGCTGGAATAATTTATAAAAAGTATGAAACAGAATTGGATAATGTATATAAAATAATATGCAAAGTATTTAATGAAGAATTTGATAATGCTTATGTATTTAATTATAGAATGGCTAGAATCATAAATCAAGAGCCAAGACAATTTTTAGACATTGAAGATAAAGATACGCAAGAAACTGTAATCCAAAAATTTGAAGATAAAATTAATGCTGTTTTAGAATCAAAATATTATAAAGAAAATGAAGTAAAATTATCTCAAAACTTAATTATTCCTCAAAAAACTTTGGAATTAATAAAATCTGCTGCAGGTATTTATTAATTTATTCAAATAGAGTGTTTCAACACTCTATTTGAATCTCTTCAACTATTTTAAGTCCAAATCCTTGTAGTCCTACGAAAGAATGTTTTCCTCCACTCGTCATTAGTTTAATTTGTTTTATATTTAAACAATTTAAAATTTGAGCCCCTATTCCATAATCTTTTTGAGATTCTTTATTTCTCATTTCATCACTTAAAAATATTAATACTCCACCTTTTGCTTGTAAAAAATTTATTGTTTTTAACATTGAGTGTAATTTTTCATCATTTAAAAAAAGATTAATATCTAAAGTTATTGTATGAAATTTTATAGGAGTAATTTCTTTAATTTCACCAAAAATTATTGCTGTATGAATATTCCCTAAATGATCTTTGAACTCTTTTTGAATTACATCAGTAGAGAAAAACTTTTTATTTACATTTGAAATCTCTTCAACTAATTTCTCGTGAGATAATCTATACTCAACTAAATCAGAAATATATACTTGTTTCATATTATGTTTAGATGCAAAAATATCTAAATCATCTCGTCTTGCCATTGTTCCATCTTCTTTCATGATTTCGCAAATAACAGCTTCGCCATTAAGACCGGCTAGTTTACATAAGTCTATACTTCCCTCTGTATGACCTGTTCGTACCAATACTCCACCATCTTTTGCGATTAAGGGAAAGATATGTCCTGGTCTTACTAATTCTAAAGCATTTGAAATTGGATTTGAAAGTATTTTAATTGTATCGTCTCTTTCTTTTGCACTAATTCCTGTACTTGCATCCGCTGCATCAACAGAAACAGTAAATGCAGTTTCGTAAGAAGAAGTGTTTGAGCTAACCATAGGATTTAATTGTAATCTATTTGCTGTTTCTTTAGTAACAGATACACAAATCAATCCTTTTGCATGAGTAGCCATAAAATTAACTTTTTCAGGACTACTTAAAGGTGCTGCATAAACTAAATCGCCCTCATTTTCCCTATCTTCATCATCTAACATTATTACCATATTACCTTTTTGAATTTCTTTTATAGCTTCTTGTACTCTTTGTATTGAATTCATAGTTCTTCTTTATAATTAATTATTTTTTATTAATTTATTATATCAAAAAATCCAAAGAATAATCTAAAAAGACTTGACAATAAAGGCTTATTTAACTATAATTCCATCACTTAATCACCAAATGGTAATATTTATCATTCATTGATATAAAATCGCGGAATAGAGCAGCTAGGTAGCTCGTCGGGCTCATAACCCGAAGGTCATAGGTTCAAATCCTATTTCCGCAACCAAATCAATATTTT
>JAQVLW010000051.1:0-2295 GCA_028703945.1 Aliarcobacter sp.
GGCATAGTGTTATATGACATCAATCCAAAAACAATAAATGTTAAAACACCCATCAAAGTTGTGATTGGGCGATTAATAGCTAATTTATACATAATTTACTCAGCTTTAATTGTGCCATTACCAAAAAGGCCGGGCATTAAATCTTTTGTTTTTACTTCAGCTTGCATTTCTCTAGTTTCATTTAAAATAGTTGGGTAAATTTTTGTGATTTTACCTTCATAAATTTTATCGCTACCATCAACTTTATAAGTAAAAAGTTGACCAACTTTAAGTTTTTGCCAATATTTTTCATCAAATTTTAAAACAAGTTTTACATCATCTAAAGCAATAACATCAATAAGTTTTGTTTGAGAAGCTAATACAATTGAACCTAAATCTATATTTTTTTTAGTAACTACTAAATCATACGGTGCTCTTAGTTCAGTTTTTCTCAAAATTATCTCTTTATTTTGAGCATTTAATTGAGTAATATCTCTATCATAAAGATAATTTTCCATTTTTTCTTTATCTATAACATCTGATATTTTTGCATATCTTTCATAGGTTTTAGCCGAGTGTTCAGCATTTTTTCTAGCAGTTTCATATTCAACTTTTTCTTGAGAATTATTCAAAGAAAGAAGTAAATCACCTTTTTTAACTTTATCTCCAACATTTACATTTAATGTTGAAATAATACCTGATATAGAAAGACCAAGTTCTGATTTTTTTTCACTAACTACATCAAATGTTGCATAAATTTCTTCTGCAAATAAGGCTTGAAATATAAATAGTGTAAGTATAAGAATTTTTTTCATTGGATAGCTCCTTTAATATTTTCGCCCATTTCATAAAGTAGTACAGCTTTTTGGTATTCAACTTCATTTAGGGCTGTTTGTAGTTGAGAATTTGAGTTAAATTTATCACTTAGTGCATCAAGATAACTAACATTGTTTACTATTCCTTGTTGGAATTTCTTTTTAATTAATTCATAAGTCATTTCAGAAGCTTGAAGTTTTGCCTTTGCAGCTTCAATTTTAGCAAGTGAAGTTTTATAACTATTTTGAGCATTTTTAAAACTAGCTTTTGCTTTATATTTTTCATATTCTAATTCACTATTTTTAGATAAATAGTTTAAATAAGCAGCTTGTGCATTAGCAGATGTTGAACCAAAATCAAAAATTTTCCATTCTAATAAAAGTTGAATACTATTTTGATGATCCAAATTATTTGTAGCAACTGGATAATCAAAGTCATACTGAGAGTAAGTATCTTGGATTATTATTGTAGGTCTGTTTGGTGCTTTTGCTATTTTTGCTTCAGCTTTAGTACTTTGAATACTTTGCTCAAGTGCCAAAATATCAAAACGCTTTGGTTCTTCTTTTTTTGCATCTTTAAAAACTAAAGTAGAACCTTTTTCTACGATTATTTCTTGTCCAGTTAAATATTCTAAAGTATTAGAAATATTGTTTAGAGTATTATCAAGTGTTAACAAATCAACTTTTGTTTGCTCAATTGAAGATACGATTTTTTGTAATTCATCAGCTGTGATAGAGCCAACTGATAAAAATTTTTCTAAACGATACCGTTCAGCTTCAAGTTGTTGCATTTTTTGAGTAGTTGATTCTTTACTTGATAAAGTACTTAAATAATTGTAATAGTAATAAATCACATCTAATGAAATATTATTTTGAATTGAAGCCAATGAAAAAGTTGCAGATTTTACAAGTGCTTCTTGTTGTTCAAAAGATGCTTCTCTTTTCCCTCCATCATAAACAGTAAATGCAAGTGTTGCCAAACCAGTTGTACTTTTTTCAGGAGTAGATATATTTTTTTCTTGATTAAAAGTTTGATTTGCCCCTAAACTTAAGTTTGGCATATATCCACTTTTTATAGCATATTCTTTTTCTTTTGTTGCTTCTAAAGTATAACGAGATGCTTCCACTTTTTTGTTTTGTTCTGCTAAATTTAAAAGTTGATCTAAATTTCCAGCAAAACTAAAAAGTGGAAAAAGATAAATAAATATTAATTTTTTCATTGTTTTTCCCTTGTACATTGTTCAAGTAAATAAATTACATGTTTACTAAGTATTTTTTGTGTTTCATCAAAGTTCATATTGGAAGCTTTTGATTTAACTAAAAGTCCTTTTAAAAGCATAATAATATTGTTAGTTAACATATCAACATCATCAATAATAAATTCACCTTTTTTTATACCTTCATTTAAGCAAGTAGAGATAAAGTTATAATCTTTTTGAAAAAAACTTTCAAAATAAGCTGTATAAAGTTTAGTTTTATCAATAAGCATTGAACTTACAAA
>JAQVLW010000051.1:2395-14447 GCA_028703945.1 Aliarcobacter sp.
AATATAAATATGATTTTTTGAAGAATTTTTTGGAGAAATAAAACAATAAGATTTAAAAAAAGTAAAAGGACTTATCCTTTTACTTTGTGAATAATTAAACGGCTTCGCTACCTCTTTCTTCAGTTCTTATTCTAATTACTTCATCTAAAGATGAAACAAATATTTTCCCATCTCCTATTTTTCCAGTTTTTGCTGAGTTTACTATTGCATTTATCACGGCTTCAACCATTTCATCTTTTACTACTATATCTATTTTGATTTTTGGTAGAAAATCAACTACGTATTCAGCACCTCTGTAAAGCTCACTATGCCCTTGTTGCCTTCCATAACCTTTTACATCATATACGCTCATACCTGTAATTCCAACTTCTACTAATGCATCTTTTACATCTTCTAATTTAAATGGTTTTATTATTACTTCTATCTTTTTCATTTTTTCTCCTTATCAATTTTTTATAGGTTAAAACCACGCTCACCGTGTACTGATTCATCTAAACCTTGGCTCTCGTTCTCTTCATTTACTCTAGCTCCACCTGTAAGGGCTGATGCAATATAATAAACAACAACTGTTCCAATTAATGTATAAACACCAACCATTAAAGCTGATTCAAATTGAACAAAAACTTGTCCTAATCTATCATCTGCATTTTTTAATGGTCCAGTCCATAAAAGTTCTTTATCATTTAAAGCAAAAATACCAGTTGCAATTGCACCCCATAAACCAGCAAGGAAGTGTATACCAAATGCATCTAAACTATCATCATATCCAAGTTTTTTCTTAAGTGTAGAAACTCCAAAGAAAGCAATTATTGCTCCAATTATTCCAATAATAAAAGCTCCTCCCACACTTACAAAACCAGCAGCTGGAGTAATAGCAACTAAACCAGCAATAGCTCCTGATGCAGCACCTAAAAGAGTTGGTTTTTTAAATATTAATGATTCTATTGCTAACCATGTAATTGTTGCAACTGATGCTGCTATTGTTGTAGTAAGAAATGCAACACCTGCAATTGCGTTTGCACCAAATGCAGAACCTGCATTAAATCCATACCAACCAAACCATAAAAGACCAGCACCAACTGCAGTTAATATAATACTAACAGGTTTCATTGCAACTTTTGAATAACCTGCTCTTTTTCCTACAAGTACTGCAAGAACAAGACCAGCTAAACCACCATTCATATGTACAACAGTTCCACCAGCAAAATCAAGTGCACCTTCATTGAAAAGGTATCCCCCTCCCCAAACCATGTGAGCAATTGGAGCATAAACAACTATCGTCCAAACTCCAGCAAAAATCATCCAAGTAGAAAATTTCATTCTTTCAATAACTGCACCAGATACTATAGCTACTGTAATTGCAGCAAAAGTACCTTGAAAAGCTATAAAGATAAATTTAGGATAAAGTTGCCCTAATTCAACACTTGCAAGTTCTTTCCAGCTAATACCTTCTAACATAACATGGGCAAAACCTCCTATAAATTGGTTCATTGAACCATCTATTGTTCCAAATGCAATAGAAAAACCTGCAATAATCCATGCAATAAATGCAATTGTAAATGCTCCAAACACCATTGTGTAAGTATTTAAAACATTTTTAGCTCTAGTCATACCAGCATAAAACAAAGCTAGCCCAATAGGTGTCATTAACATAACTAATGCTGTTGAAATCATCATCCACGCAGTGTCTCCTGAGTTAAGCACCGGTATTGTTTCTTCTGCTAATGCAAAAGTACTAAGAAGTGAAGTTAAAAACCACTTTTTCATTTATTCTCCTTTGAATAGTATTTATACAAAAAATTATAATATTTAATTTTGTGAAGAAGAAAATAATTCTGTTTAAAAAATAACCAATCATCCTATTTATGATTAGCTAAGCTTAATTAAAGGAATAGAAAGTTAAGTTCTATTACAATGCAGCAATTTAATCTTTACACTTTAGGATAAAAAATGGATTTAACAGTAATAATTGGTATGATTGGTGGATTAATATCTATTGCCACAGGGGATTTAATGGAGGGTGGGAATCCAGCCCATGTAATTCATATCACATCATTGATTATTGTTATTCCCACTGCAATGTTTTCTGCAGCAACTGCTACTGAATCTCATGCCCTTTCTGCTGCTTTCAAAGAATTAAAAATGGTATTTAAAAAAACACCAATAAATTTTGAAGAAAGAATAGACCAAATAGTAGATTATGCAATTATGGTAAAAAAGAATGGTGTTTTAGCACTTGAAAAAGATGTTCAATTAATAGAAGATGCATTTTTAAAAGAAGCACTAGGTATGGTTGTTGATGGGTCAAAAGAAGAACAAATAGAAAAATTTTTAGAACCTATTATTGAAGAAACAGAACATTATTATCATGGTGCTTCTCATTATTGGTTATTAGCTGGTGAAACTTGTCCTGTTATGGGACTAATTGGAGCAGTTTTGGGATTAATTCTTGCTTTACAAAAACTTGATAACCCTGCTGAAATGGCAGCTGGTATTGCGGGAGCATTTACTGCAACAGTTACAGGAATTGCCGGAGCTTATATGTTTTTAGGACCTTGGGGAAATAAAATGAAGGCAAAAGCGCATCTTTTAATAAAAGAAAAACAACTTATTTTAGAAGGTGTAAAAGGTATATCAAGGGGAGATACTCCTGGTGAATTAAAAATTCAGCTAACAAATATGATAACTGCAATGCCTACAAAAGGTTAAGAAATGGCTAAAAAATGTCCTAAATGTGAATGTCCTGCAGGTGAAAAATGGGCTGTTCCCTTTGCTGACTTTCTTAGTTTACTACTTGCTTTATTTATCGCTTTATACGCATTAGCTTCTGTTAATATTGAAAAACAAAAAGCATTAAAAGAAGAATTTGTAAAAATTTATAGTTTTAATACTCTTTCTCAAACTCTGGCAGAACCCCAAGAAGATGAACAAGCAGCTACAACAGATAAAGAAACAGATAAAGAAATTCAAAAAAATGAGCAAGGGAAAGATTCTAACTTTGATAAAGCAATGGAAGAATTAAGCCAATTAGAAAATAAAAATACAAAAGATGGTAATTTATCAGAGGTTAGTGATGGAGTATTAATGACTCTTCCTGCAAATTTATTATTTGAATCAGGAAAATCTGAAATTACTGGAGAATATGGTTCTTTATTTTTAAGTAGAATTGCAAAAATTATATCTATGATGCCAGCGGATACAGAAGTTAATATTAAAGGCTTCGCAGAAGATCAAGAGATTATTAAAAACTCAAAATATCAAGATGCATTAGAGCTTTCTACTGCTAGAGCTAATAATGTATTAAGAGAATTAATAAGATATAAAGTACCAAAAGATAGATTATTTTCAAGTGGATATGGTTCTAAAAAAACAAATCCTTACCAAAAACAAACTGGTGATAAAACAAATAGTAATAGAAAAGTTGAATTTGAAGTAAAAAGTACAAAAAGCAGTGAAAGTGAACCTGGAATTCAGTCGATTTTTGAAGAGTTAAAAAGATGAAAAAAAAGAAATTAGATTTACTTTTGCCTGCTTCAAAATGCTGTTTAAAAAAATATTTAGATATAGATTTTATATCTAAATATGGCTCTTTATTAATTGTATTAAGTATATTTTTGTTGCAAATTTATAATTTATCTATTGGATATAATTTTTATACATCACTATTTTCTTTTTTTATAAATGGTTTTTTTCTATTTGCAGTTCTTGTTAAAACTGAATTTATTAGTTTTGAGAAAATTCAACCATATTTAAATATGATTTTAAAAATTTTAATTTTTATATTAATTTTAAACTTTTTTGGTTATTGGTTATCTCAAGTAGGTTTATTTAACTATATTTTTGCACCGATAAGTCTTTTAGGTGCATATCTTGTTTTTATGTTATTAATAAAATAAGGGAAAGAAATAATGACTAATTTACTTAAGTTTATAGTTGCCCTATCGTTAAGTGTAACTTTTTTAAATGCAGAAAGTATCCAAGCACAAGCTAAAGCATTAGTTGAAAAAGGTGTTGAATTTTGTAAAAAAGTTGGAGTAGAATCTTGTATCGAAGAGTTTAACAAACCAGAAAGTGAATTTGTAAAAGATGATTTATATATTTGGGCAAATGATTTTGATGGAATAATTACAGCTCATCCAAAAAAACCATTAAAAGGCAAAAATTTATATAGATATAAAGACAAAGTAGGAAATCAATTATTTAAAAATTGTATTGAAAAAGTAAAAGCTGATGGTTCAGGTTGGGTTGATTATATATGGGAACATCCAACAAATGGAGAACAGACTTTGAAAACTTCTTTTGTAATTGGTATTGGAAAAGATCAATTAATTGGTGCGGGTGTTTATAAATAATATAAGTAGTCTAAATTATTTAGATATAATTGCAAAAAGCAAATTAATCGGAGAATTATGAATTTTAATCAATTAGATGAAGAACAAAAAAAACAATTACATACAAAAGCAATAGACCTTGCAGAAAATTTAGGTGGAGTTAATTTTTTTCTTCAAATGATAGAAGATATAAAAACGGAAAAACCTCATGCCTTATTAAATAAAAGTTGTGTATTTCACTTTTCAAAAGGAAAATTAAATTGGAATAAACAAATTTTCAAAGAGAGTACAAACCTTCTATTTTCAGCAATGAGAAAAGAGGAAAAAGATGGTGACATGCTAAATGGTCTTTCACCAAAAGAGTATAAAGAAACTATGAATATGATGAGAACATTAAAACCTCTTATAATAACTATAACACCAAAAAAAGTTGAAGAGCCAAGAACTTTTTCATTTTCTATTTTAGATACAAGTATTGCTAAAAAAACAAAAATAGATTTATTTTATAAAATGGTATTTTTTTATCATATTGATTTTGCTAAAGATGTTTTAAATTATGGAAGTGAAGAAAATTAATGGATGGAAAAAAAAGATTTAATATAAAACAAGGTTTAAAAGTAAACATTGTTTTAAAAGAAGACCAAAGAAGTGGAAAATTAACTTCAGGTATTGTAAAAGACATTCTTACAAATTCACCAATTCATCCACATGGAATAAAAGTAAGACTTCAAGATGGACAAGTTGGCCGGGTTCAAGAGATTTTATAAATTAAATATGAAAGATTTTATCTTTCATATTTTTTATAAAAGGCTAAACATAAAATCATTCCAAGAAGCGCCATTCCTGACCCTATTAGTGATGGATAATTGAAAGCTAATCCAAATAATAATGGAATCCCACCAAAAAAAGCTCCCAAAGCATTTGCCACATTAAAAGCTGCTTGAATAAAAGCTGCTCCTAACATTTCAGAGTGTTTAGCACTTCTTAGCATAACCATATTTATAGGAGATCCAATAGACATTGCTAATGCACCACAAATAAAAGTAAGTATAATTGAGATAATTTTATTGTCTGAAAAGAAAAATACTAAAATAAGTGAAAATACCATTAATGATAATAAAATAATAGAAGCAATTACTGGATCTTTTTTATCAGCTAAATATCCGCCTGCAATATTTCCAACAACCATTCCTGCACCTGCAACTATCATTAAGTAAGATATATTAGCTATATCAAAACCTGATACATTAATTAAAAGTGGTGCAATATAACTAAACCAAGCGAATAATCCACCAAACCCCACTGCAACAATAGTCAATATGTGCCATGCTTTTATAGTTTTGAAAAATTCTAATTCTTCTTTTAACGTAACACTTCTTAATGGTTTTAAGTGTGGTAACCAAAGATATAAAAATAAAATAGTTAATAATCCTAATAATGAAACTACGCCAAATGCATATCGCCAATGAAGATGATGTCCTAAAAAAGTAACAAAGGGAACCATGGCTAGAATTGCAATGGTTAATCCTGTAAACATTGATGCTATTGCTTGAGCTTCTTTTCCTTTTTTGGCTAATTTTGCAGCAACAACAGTTCCTACTCCAAAAAAAGCACCATGGGGAAGTCCTGCAAAAAATCTTGACATCAAAAGGGTATTATAATCAGGTGCAATTATTGAAAAGGCATTAAATATTGTAAATAAAATCATTAATGAAATCAAGATATATTTAGGAGGAAATTTAGCGCTAAGTGCAACTAAAATAGGAGCTCCTATTACAACTCCCAATGCATAAGCAGAAATTAAATGTCCAGCAATTGGAATAGAAACATTTAAAGAATTTGAAACATCGGGAAGTAATCCCATTATTACAAATTCAGTTGTCCCAATCGCAAGACCACCTAAGGCTAGTGGAAATAGTTGTTTTGTCATTTGAAGAAACTTTATATTGAATTTTATAGATAATTGGAATTTTAGTAGGAATTTTTTATTGCTAACTTAAAGCCAAAATTAGTATAAAGAATAATTAAGAGTAAATTAAGTATAATCCCGTACTTTTTTAGAAAACTAAAATCATTTAAGTTTCCTAGAATGGGAGTATCGTTTCAACTAAATGTTGATTTGCACGAGAAGCATGGGTAAGGCTATAATTACTCAAACCAATTTATATAAAGGAAAGAAATGCCTACAATCAATCAGCTTGTAAGAAATGAGCGAAAAAAGGTTATCAAAAAATCTAAATCGCCAGCATTAAAAGAATGCCCACAAAGAAGAGGAGTATGTACAAGAGTATATACAACTACACCAAAAAAACCTAACTCGGCTTTAAGAAAAGTTGCAAAAGTTAGATTAACTACAGGTTTTGAAGTTATTTCATATATCGGTGGAGAAGGTCACAACTTACAAGAACACTCAATTGTTTTAGTAAGAGGGGGAAGAGTTAAAGATTTACCTGGGGTTAAATACCACATCGTAAGAGGTGCTTTAGATACTGCTGGTGTTGCTAACAGAACTGTTGCAAGATCTAAATATGGTACTAAAAAAGCCAAAGCTAAGAAAAAGTAGAAAGGACAGAAAATGAGAAGAAGAAAAGCTCCAGTTAGAGAAATAATGGCTGATCCTATCTATAATAGTAAAGTGATCACAAAATTTGTTAATACAGTTATGCAAGATGGTAAAAAATCAACAGCAGAAAAAATTATGTACGGTGCTATTGCTAACCTTGATGCAAGAGGTGAAGAAAAAGGTATTGATTTATTCGAAAGAGCAGTTGAAAATGTTAAACCACTTTTAGAAGTTAGATCTAGAAGAGTTGGTGGTGCAACATACCAAGTTCCTGTTGAAGTTAGACCTGTAAGAAGACAAACTTTAGCATTAAGATGGTTAGTAGAATATGCTAGAAAAAGAAATGAAAGAACTATGGTAGAAAGATTAGCTAACGAATTATTCGAAGCTGCTAACGAAAGAGGAACTTCATTCAAGAAAAAAGAAGATATTCATAGAATGGCAGAAGCTAATAAAGCATTTGCACATTATAGATGGTAGGAAATATAAATGGCTAGAAAAACACCACTTAACAGAGTTAGAAATATTGGTATTGCAGCTCATATTGATGCTGGAAAAACAACTACTACTGAAAGAATATTATTCTACACAGGTGTTTCACACAAAATTGGTGAAGTTCATGAAGGTGCTGCAACAATGGACTGGATGGAACAAGAGCAAGAAAGAGGTATTACAATTACTTCTGCTGCTACAACTTGTCACTGGAAACACCCAAAAACAGGTGATGATTTAATGATTAACATCATTGACACTCCGGGTCACGTTGACTTTACTATTGAAGTTGAAAGATCTATGAGGGTTCTTGATGGAGCTGTTGCAGTATTTTGTTCAGTAGGTGGGGTTCAACCACAATCTGAAACTGTTTGGAGACAAGCTAATAAATATAGAGTACCAAGAATGATATTCGTTAATAAAATGGATAGAACTGGTGCAGATTTTTATAATGTTTTAAAACAAGTGAATGAAAGATTAAAATCAAATGCAATTCCAATTCAATTACCAATAGGTTCTGAAGAGAATTTTAAAGGTATTGTAGATTTAGTTCAAATGAAAGCTATCGTTTGGGATGAAGATGCAGCAATGGGTTCTAATTATCATGTTGAAGAAATTCCAGCTGATATGATGGAAATTGCACAAGAATATAGAGAAAAAATGATTGAATCAGCTGCTGAATCAATCGAAGAGTTAATGGAAAAATACCTTGAAGGTGTAGAGTTAACTGAAGAAGAAATTACAACTGGTATTAAAGCTGGTTGTTTAAATATGACTATTACTCCAATGACTTGTGGAACTGCATTCAAAAATAAAGGTGTTCAAACTTTATTAGATGCTGTTGCTATGTATTTACCAGCTCCAACTGAAGTTGAAGATATCAAAGGTGAAACACAAGATGGTGAAGCTGTTATCGTTCCTTCAACTGATGATGGTGAAGTAGCTGCATTAGCATTTAAAATCATGACTGACCCATTTGTTGGACAATTAACATTTGCAAGAGTTTATAGAGGAGTTTTAGAATCTGGAACTTATGTAATGAACTCTACAAAAATGAAAAAAGAAAGAATCGGAAGATTACTTAAAATGCATGCTAACAATAGAGAAGAGATTAAAGAGCTTTATGCTGGAGAAATCGGTGCTATTGTTGGATTAAAATGTACAATTACTGGGGATACACTTGCATCTGAAAAAGATCCTGTTATCTTAGAAAGAATGGAGTTCCCAGAACCTGTTATTTCTGTTGCAGTTGAACCAAAAACTAAAGCTGACCAAGAAAAAATGGGTATTGCTTTAGGAAAATTAGCAGAAGAAGATCCATCATTTAGAGTTAATACTGATGAAGAATCTGGACAAACTATTATTTCAGGAATGGGTGAATTACACCTTGAAATTCTTGTAGATAGAATGAAAAGAGAATTTAAAGTTGAAGCTGAAGTTGGTGCTCCTCAAGTTGCTTACAGAGAAACAATTAAAAATGCTGTTAAACAAGAGTATAAATACGCAAAACAATCAGGTGGTAAAGGTCAATATGGTCATGTATATTTAACTATTACTCCATTACCTTCTGATAGTGAAGAAAACTTTATTTTTACAAACTCTATTAAAGGTGGAACAGTTCCAAAAGAATATGTACCTGCTGTTGAAAAAGGTTGTTTTGAAGCAATGCAAGGTGGTATTTTAGCTGGTTATCCATTAGTTAATATCTCTGTAGATTTATATGATGGTTCATACCATGATGTGGATTCATCTGAAATGGCATTTAAATTAGCTGCTTCAATGGGATTCAAACAAGGTTGTAGATCTGCTGCTGCTCAAGCTGTAATCTTAGAACCAATTATGAGAGTTGAAATTGAAACACCTGAAGATTATATGGGTGATTGTATCGGCGATTGTAATAAAAGAAGAGGACAAATTCAGTCTATGGATGACAGAGCTGGGGTTAAACTAGTTGTTGCATTAATTCCATTATCTGAAATGTTCGGTTACTCTACAGATTTAAGATCTATGTCTCAAGGTAGAGCAACATATTCAATGATTTTTGATAACTATTCAGAAGTTCCAAAAAATGTTTCTGATGAAATTATTAAAAAAAGAAATGGATAATTTTTAATTATTATTTTTTAAAGGGATATGCTTTTGCATATCCCTTTTTTTTATTTAATTTTATTTAAGTTATTAAGATAATTGGCTAGAATGATTTATATAAATTTAAAAAAATTGGAATAATTTTGAGAATAGAAAATAATATTGAATTATTAACGAATATTAAAAGTGCAGGAATTATTTTAAAGCCTTCCAGTCCTGAATTAAAAGAGATATATTTAGAAATTAAGACTCTTTTTGAAAAAGCTAATATTAATATTTACTTAGAAGATAATTCAGCAAACATGATTTCTTTACAGGGATACTCACTAGAAGAATTATGTCAAAAAGTAGATTTTTTAATTTCAGTTGGTGGTGATGGAACTTTACTTTCTGTTGTTAGAAAATCTTTTAAATTTGATAAAGCAGTTTTAGGAATAAATTTAGGAACATTAGGATTTTTAACAGATATTTCAATGGAGCAATTACCAAAATTTATTGAAGATTTAAAAAAAAATATTTATAAAATTGACAATAGAATGATGGTTGAGGGAAGTGTAAATTTAAATAAATTTGTTGCTTTTAATGATATTGTAATTTCGAGAAAATCAATTTCATCAATGATTAAAATAGATGGAAAAATAGATGGAAAACATTTTAATTCATATTATGGAGATGGAGTTATTATTTCTACCCCGACTGGCTCAACTGCTTATAACTTGTCGGTTGGTGGACCAATAGTTTATCCTTTAACGGAAGCTTTTATTGTAACCCCTGTTGCTCCTCATTCTTTAACACAAAGACCTCTTGTAATGCCAGCTGATTTTGAAATAGAGTTTAAAATTATTGATAATCAAGGAGCAGTTGTTATTGTTGATGGTCAAGATATTTATGAATTAGAAGAAAATCAATCAATAAGAATAAAAATTGCAAAAAAGAAAGCAAAAATGATACATAGAATTCAAAGAAATTATTTTGAAGTATTAAACGAAAAACTAAGATGGGGTAATTAACATTGATATCAAGAGTATATTTAAAAGATTGTTTATCTTTTGAAGAAGTAGATTTAGAATTTAAAAATGGGTTAAATATTTTTACAGGTCCAAGTGGTGCTGGGAAATCAATATTAATGCAAGCAGTATTATCATTATTTGCACTAACCGATGTAAAAGCAAATATGGGTGAAGTGTTGTTAAATAATTCAAATATTAATGATGAGGTTTATGATTTGTCTTTTGATGATGACATTATTATTAAAAGTATAAAAAAAGACAAAGTAAGATATTTTTTAAATAATCAATCCGTATCAAAAAAGAATCTTAATGATTTTTCAATGAAGCTGATAAAACATTTAAATTTAAAAGATACATCAGAATTTGATAGTTTTAAACTTTTGGATTTTTTAGATAAATTAACTTTACAGAAAAAGAAAGAGTTTAAAAAAATAAAAGAAGATTATAATATTTCTTATAAAAAATTATTACATACAAAAAAAGAGTTGCAAAAAATATTAGACGATGAGACTAAATTAGAAGATTTAAAGGAATTTGCAAGATTTGAAATAGATAAAATCGAGCAAATAAATCCATCTATTGATGAGTATGAAGAGCTAAATTTGATTAAAAAAAGATTAGCAAAAAAAGAAAAGATTGAAGTAGCAATAAAAAAAGCATCTGGAATTATGGAATTTAATCAAAATGTTACTCTAGCATTAGAATTAATGGAAGTTGATTCTAGTTTTTTTGATGAATCAATGAATGAATTAAACAATATTTTTGAAAGGTTTAATGACTCATTACATGAACTTGATGAGATAAATATAGAAAATATTCTTGATAGAATTGAAAAGTTATCAGCTTTACAAAAAAGATTTGGTTCAATAGAAGAGTGTTTAAACTATAAAGAACAAAAAAAAATTGAATTGTCATCTTATGAAAATATTTTTTTCCAAAAAGAAAAATTAGAAAAAGAGTTTGATGAATTGAATATAAAATTGTCTCTTTTAGCAAAAGAAATTTCTACTTATAGAAAAGAAAGCTCATTAATCTTAGAAAAGAAAATAAATGAATATTTAAAGTTCTTATATTTAAGTAATGCAAAAATTATAATAGAAGAAAAAGTTCTTGATTTTTCTGGTTTTGATGAAGTAAAATTTGAATTAAATAGTGTGAGTTTGGACACTATTAGTTCAGGAGAATACAATAGATTGAGACTTGCACTTTTAACATCTATGAGTGAGTTTGATATTGTTGATAATGGTATACTTTTTTTAGATGAAATTGATGCTAATTTAAGTGGAAAAGAGAGTGATGCAATTTCAAAAGTTTTAAAAAAATTAAGTAATTCTTATCAAATATTTGCAATTTCTCACCAACCACAATTAACTTCAAGTGCAGACCAACACTTTTTGGTGGATAAAATAAATGGAAAATCTTTAGTAAAAGAATTAAATAGTAAAGAAAGAATTAATGAAATTGCAAGAATGATAAGTGGTGAGAAAGTAACTCTTGAAGCTTTAGATTTTGCAAAGAACCTTTTAAAATCGTAAATACTTGACAAATTAGCCTTACAAAGGATATTA
>JAQVLW010000052.1 GCA_028703945.1 Aliarcobacter sp.
TTCTAAAAATTAATAAATTAATTTTAGTTATCTACACTCTGAACTAAAGCATTAAATTGTTCTTCCTCTTTTTCTTTAATTTTTTCAATAACTATCTTTACACATTCTTCAATCTCTGAGACATCCATAGGACTCCAACCATCAATAAAAGTTAAATGAGAAAGTTCATTTACAATTCTAGTAATTTTATCTGGTACTTCATTCTCGGGTATAGACCTACAAAGGGATTTTTTTTCCAACAATATTTAAAAATAGCTTAAACCTAATTCTAATATAAAATCATTGACTTTTTTCTCTTAATTTTTTGTAAAAATTTCTAAAAGTACAAAAAACTCCTTTTTAGTGTAATTTATTTAAATTCTATGATATATTTAATATACCTCGAATAATATATTAGTTAATTTACATTTTTACAATATAATTTGGTATGGTTTTTATAATGTAAATTAAACGTTCATTTAATATACATATTTTTCAAAAAAGGAATTTTTAAAATGTTAATAGGTTATGCTCGTGTTTCAAAATCAGATAATTCACAAGTTTTAGATTTACAAATTGATGCTCTTACAAATTCAGGAGTAAAAGAAGAAAATATTTATAGTGATAAAATTTCTGGAAGTAAAGATGCAAGACCAGGACTAGAAAATTGTCTAAAAGCTTTAAGAGAAGATGACATATTAGTTGTATATAAACTTGATAGGCTTGGAAGAAATTTAAAACATCTTATTCAAACTGTTGAAGATTTAACAAAAAGAAAAATAGGATTTAAAGTTTTAAGTGGTCAAGGTGTAAATATAGATACAACAACACCTGCAGGTAAAATGATATTTTCTATATTTGGAGCATTAGCTGAATTTGAAAGAGAGCTTATTAGAGAAAGAACAATAGCAGGTATTCAAGCTGCAAGATCAAGAGGAAGAATGGGTGGAAGAAAATTTAATCTTACAAAAGCGCAAGTTAGACTTGCTGAAGCTAGTATGAAAAATAGAGACACAAGTGTTACTGAACTTTGCAAAGAGTTAAAAATCACAAGAGCAACTTTATATAAATATATTTCACCAACTGGGGAGTTAAGAGATTATGCAAAAAGAGTGCTTGAGAAATAATATTTAGTAGTTAAATTTATATTACATTTCTAATTTGACAATAATCTTTTCATAATTCTTATATTCCTCCAACTTCTTTAAAAGTACAAATTAATGCCTCTTCATCTTTGATTGAAACTTCACCATTTTCAATTGTAATAATTTTATTTCTATTCAATTTATTTAGAACTCTTGATAATGTTGCAGGTTGAATATGTAACATATATGATGAATCATGTCTTTTTAATTTGTTAAACATTTCTAAATCTTGTTTTAACATAAAAGCAACTTTAGCAGTTGCATCAAAAACTAATTCCCTATTTACAATACATTGAAGTTGATGAGTTTTTTCTAATAGAATCTTATTTAATTCAAACATTAAAATATTTTTTGATAAGAAATGCTCTTGTAATTTATTAAAATTTACATTTAAAATTACAGAATCTTCCATAAATTCTGCATTGGAGAAACAACAAATTTCATTATCTTCTAAAGAAGAAAGTTCACTAATCATTGAATTTTTATATATATGATATAAGAATACTTCATTTCCAAATTTATCAATTTTATATATTTTAATAAGTCCATCTACTAAAAACTGAAGATTCTTGTTTATATCTGATTCATAATAAAGAATAGATTTCATTGGATATTTTTGGACCGTTGAAATTGAAGAAATGAGCTCTATTTGATCTACTGCATATATCGGAGTATTCGGACAGGAATGCCGGAGTTCAACCGGACACTTTTGCAATGAGATTTTCTAGGCTTTAATTATAACACAATGTGTCCGGTTGAATTAATTATCTTCAAATTTTTGATTCAAATTTGAATATTTTGCTCTTAGAGAATCACCTTCTATTTCAATTCTATGTGAAGAGTGTACAACTCTATCAAGTATTGCATCTGCAACTGTATTATTTTGCAAATATCCATACCAATCTTTAACTGGAAGTTGTGAAGTTATTATTGTTGAACTAAGTTGGGATCTTATTTCAATAATTTCAAATAAATTTGTTGCATCATCAACTGAAATTGGAGATACTCCAAAGTCATCTAAGATTAGAAGTTTATACCTTGCAAATCTTTTTACTAAATTTGTATAAGTACCATCTATTCTTGAAAGTTTAATCTCTTCTAAGAGTGTTGAAGTTCTAATATAATAAACTGTAAATCCTTCATATATTGCTCTATTACCCAAAGCTTGAGCTAAAAAAGATTTCCCACAGCCAGTTTTACCATTTATAATAATATTTTGTTTAGCTTTTAAAAAGTTCATTGAAGCAAGAGAAAGTATCAACGATTTATTGAGCTTTCTTTTTGGTGAATAATCTAATTCTTCTAAAACAGCCTGTTTATCCTTAATTCTTGAGAGTTTAAAATTCATCTCAATTCTTTTATTTTTTAGAAACATATATTCACTATCAAGTAAATCATACAGTCTTTCATCAAAGCTTAACTGATGATAATTTACATCTTCCATTTGTCTTATATAAGCTTCTTTGAAACCTTTATAATTTAAGTCACTAATTTTATCTATTACTGTAGACCTATTCATTTGATTTTTCCTTTTTATTTATAAAGTGCATAAGCACAAGATTGAGAATTTAATGATAAATATTGCCACGCAAGTTTTCATGATAATTTATAATTTGATGGGAATGAATATCTGAAAGTTCTTTTTGTAAATACAACTTTTTATCAAGTATTGATTTGATTGAAGATGTTTTACTCAAACTATTTTGCAATGCGTATTGAAGTGCTAAATCTAACTCTTTTTTTCCATGTATTTTTGATAAAGATAAAACAGCATTTAATTTATTATAAACATTTGGTGGATGTTTTACACTTTTTAACTCTTTTTTAACCCAATAAACTGTATTTATCCCTATATTATTTGCCCAATTTAAGAAGCTTCCAGGATTTGTCTTTAAAGATTGATATTGATGTGATTTTGGCATATGTTCTGTTTTTGTGGAGTTGGAACCTGCAAAGTGTAATTTAGTATGAGTTGCTATTAAACTATTTTTATAATATATTTCTACTGTTGAACTTGAGTATCTTAATTGAACTTTTTTTGATAAATATTCAAAGGGAACTGAGTATTCACATTTATCTAAACTTACATGATATCCCACATTTACAGTAGCTTCTTTATACTCTTTATAAACATATCTCTCTTTAGGAAGTGTTTGTAAGTTTGGAAAATCAAGTTCATTAAATAATTCAGTTCTACTTTTATTAAATCTCTTTACAATTTTATTATTATATTTATCCAATAAAATTGATATTGCATCATTTAATTCATCAACTGAAAAAAATCTTTGATATCTCAAACTTGCTATTATCCATCTTTGTATTCCTAAAACTCCTTGTTCTGCTTTTGCTTTATCTTTGGGTTTATATGGACGTGTGGGTTCTACTGCCATATTATAATAACGAGCCAGTGCAGCATAACTTTCATTTATTACAATTCCTTTTTTATTATTACTAATTACAGCACTCTTTAAATTATCAGGAACCACAACTCTTGGACATCCTTGAAAGAATTCATATGCTTTAACATGGGAATTTATAAAATCTTTTTGTTGTTGAGAATAAGATGCATCTACAAAGGTATATCCTGATGCTCCTAATACGGCTACAAATATTTGTGCTTTATTAATTTCACCTGTTTTTTTATTTATTATGGGAACTGTAAGACCACTATAATCCACAAATACTCTTTCACCAACAAGATGTATTTGTTTCATTGATGGATTTATTGTATTTACATATCTCTTATAATGCTCTCTAAATTGAGTATAACTATAATATCCATTAGGATTTGATTCTTTATATTCTTCATGTAGCAAAGCTAAGGTAATACCTGTTTTTTTTCTTTTTTTTAGTTCATTATGCAAGTAATTAAAATCTGGAAGTACTTTTTTATTATCTAATTGAGAGATATTTGGAGTCATTGGAAAGAGTAGTTCTTCTTGTTTTTCAATACTTAATTTGAGAAAATTATCAACATCTAAATTTAGATATTTGAACTTTTGACAATAATCACCAACACTACTTCTGGATACATTTAATGCACTTGATGTTTGTCTTACTGACAAATCTAATTTGAAATGCAGTCTAATAATTTCTGCAATCTTTTCCATTTTTATTTTCCTCATTTCTACTCCAAAAAATTCTATTTTTGAAGTATATAAATTTAGAAAATCTCATTTGCTGAATTTAATCTTAATTATCGGTTTTTACCTTTTAGTGTCCGGCTTAAGACCGTTTTACTGTCCGGTTGAACTCCGTTTTTGCGTCCGGTCTCACTCCGACATCGCTGTCCGGGTTAGACCGATTTTTGCAATCTACATCTAAATTCTGGAAAAAACTTATCTTTTTTATTGTGTCGTGTATTTGCACTATATCTCCTCTTATTTCAATCACTTATTAATTCTTATAAATTAGAAATATTTTTTGAATGCTATCTAAAAAAATAATTTAAGATATTGATACCTATCAATGTCTTAATTTTATAATTTTAATAATCCAAAAAAACATAAATCCCCATAAATAGGTAACAATAAATAGTAGTATAAAAATATTTTATTTGTATCTTGGAAATTAAATGTTTTTTTATTTTAAATAATTTTAATTTTTAATCATTATATATTAAGTTACATAATGCTAATATTTTTTTCATCGTTATATACAATAAGATATAACACAAAAAGGATTTTTATGGAATTTTCATCAAACTTAACACTAGAACTTTTTAATCAACCTTTTTTACTTGAAAAAAGAATTGAATTATTAATTGCTATACAAAAAACAGGCTCTATAAATAAAGCAGCAAAAGAAGTACCAATGAGCTATAAAGCAGCATGGGAAGCTATCGAAACAATGAATAATTTATCAACTACTCCTATTGTTCAAAAAGAAACTGGTGGACTAGGAGGTGGAGGTACTACTTTAACACCTTATGGAGAAAATCTTTTACAAACATATGTACTATTGAAAGAAGAACAAAAGAAATTCTTACAAAATCTAAATTTAATAACTGATATAAATACTGGAACTTTAAAAACTATAAGGAGATTATCAATGCAAATAAGTGCAAGAAACCAAATAGGTGGTGTTGTTGAATATATTGAGCATGGAACAGTAAATGCAGAAGTTTATATAAAATTAAAAAGTGGATATACATTAGTTTCTGTAATTACAAATACTGCTGTAAAAAATTTAGATTTAAATCTAAATGATGAAGTAGTGGCAATTTTTAAATCAAGTACAGTTTTATTAACTACAGAAATAACTCTATGTATTAGTGCAAGAAATAAATTTCAAGGTGTAATTGATTCTATTAATAAAGGAGAAATAAATTCAGAAGTGATTTTAGATATAGGAAATGGTGATAATATAGCCTCAGTTATCACAACATCATCAATAGAAAAATTAGGTTTAAAGAAAGGTTCTCACGCAAGTGCGATAATAAAAGCATCTGACATTATAATAGGAAAATAAGGAATATAAAATGATAAAAAGAAATGGTATCCTGTTTGCAGGTAAAAGAATAGTTTTAGGATTAATGGTTTTAAGTTCAAGTATATTTGCAGGTGAAATAACTGTTGCTGCTGCTGCTAATGTAGGTTATGCAATGGATAAATTAGTTAAAGAATTTAATAAAACAAATCCCGATACAAAAGTATTAGTAACATTAGGAAGTAGTGGAAAACTAGTTGCACAAATTGAGAATAGTGCACCTTATGATATTTTTATGTCAGCAGATATGAAATTCCCTCAATCACTATATGAGAAAAAAATGACAACAACTCCACCAGTTATTTATGCACAAGGAGTTCTTGCAATGTTTAGTGCAAAAGAACTTGATTATTCAAAAGGAATTAATCTAGTAAAAGAAACATCTATTTCTAAAATAGCTATTGCTAATCCTAAAACGGCACCTTATGGAGCTGCAGCTATTGAAGCAATCAAAAATGCTAAAATTGATGGTATTGAAAGTAAATATGTATATGCAGAATCAATCTCTCAAGCTGTAACTTATGCTACAACAGCAACAGATATTGGATTTATTGCAAAGTCTTCTTTATATGAAGGAAATATGACTCAATACAAAGAGAATAAAAACTGGATAACTGTTGATCCAAAACTATATGCTCCTATTGACCAAGGAATAGTTGTCCTTGATACAGCAAATAGTCTTGTTGGAATGATTAAAAATGATGATACAAAAAAAGCCGAAGTAAAAGCTTTTTATGATTTTATTCTAAGTGCAAATGCTAAAAAAATATTTACAGATTATGGTTATATAGTAAAATGAGTCAATTTGTTGCAACTATAAAAAAGATAGATAATATAGATAGTTTAAATATTGTAGAGTTTAATTTTTTTGAAAATAATCTTAAAATGATGAGTTTGGGATTAAACTCAGATATACAAGTAGGAAAAAAAGTAAAGCTTTCGGTAAAACCTACGAATATAATTATTGCTAAAAATATCTTAGGTGATATTAGCTTATCAAATAAAATTGTTGCAACAATAAAACAAGTAGAAAATGGGGAATTACTTAGTTCTATTTTATTAAAAGTGGACGATATTTTTTTAGAAAGTATTATTACAAAAGATTCATCATTGAACATGAATCTTCAAATTAATGATAAAGTTAGTATATTTATAAAAGCAAGTGATTTATCTATTGAAGAAGTATTAAATGATTGATTTAATAAAAGAAATAAATTTTTCTCCATTCTTAGTCTCTTTTAAATTAGCAGTTATTGTAACAGTAATACTATTTTTTATAAGCTTTCCACTTGCTTGGTATTTATCGCAATCAAAATCAAAGTTTAAACCTTTTTTAGAAGCAATGACTGCACTACCTATAGTTTTACCTCCTTCTGTACTTGGTTTTTATATCCTTTGGACATTATCACCAAATTCAATAATTGGACATTTCTTTTTAGAGCATTTTAATATCAAATTAGTTTTTAATTTTTATGGTTTAGTAATTGCTAGTTGTATTTATAGCCTACCTTTTATGGTTCAGCCACTACAAAGTGGATTGGAAAGCTTAAATAAAAATATGCTAGAAGCTAGTTATATTTGTGGAAAAAGTAAATTTGAGACTTTATTTAGAGTTGCATTGCCAAACATAAAACCTGCATTGTTAACAGCAATAATAATAACTTTTGCACATACAGTGGGAGAGTTTGGTGTTGTTTTAATGATTGGAGGAAGTATTCCTGGTCAAACAAAAGTAGCATCTATTGCTATTTATGAATTTACAGAAATAATGGATTATTCTAAAGCACATATATATAGCATTATTATGATAATACTTAGTTTTTTAACTCTTTTAGGTGTTTATACTTTTAATGGTAAACAAAAAAGAGTATTTACAGGAATTACTAAATGATAAAAATAGATATAAAAAAAGAGCTTCATGGCTCAAATGGGACTATGTCTTTAGATGTAAATTTAGAGATAAAAAAAGGTGAATTTTTGGCACTCTCTGGTGTTAGTGGAAGTGGAAAGACAACACTTTTAAGAATTCTTGCTGGTCTTGAAGAAGCAAATGGAGTTTTAAAAGTAGATGATTCTACTTGGCTTGATAAAGGATATTTTCTTCCAAGTCAAAAAAGAGAAATTGGTTTTGTATTTCAAGATTATGCACTTTTCCCAAATTTTACAGTTTTAGAAAACCTTTTATATGCAAATAAAGACAAAGACTTAGCAACACATCTACTAAAAATTACCGAATTAGAAGAGCTAAAAAATAGGCTTCCTCAAACATTAAGTGGTGGTCAAAAACAAAGGGTTAGTTTATGTAGAGCTTTGATGAATAAACCAAAGATTTTACTTATGGATGAACCACTTTCAGCCCTTGATGTAAATATGAGAACAAAACTTCAAAATGAGATTTTGACCCTACATAAAGAGTTTAATACCACAACTATCATGGTAAGTCATGATCCAAGTGAAATTTATCGTTTAGCAAATAGGGTAGTTGTTCTAAATAATGGTCAAGTAATAAAAGACTCTACACCAAAAGAGGCACTACTTAAAACAAAAGGTAGTCAGAAATTTTCATTTGAAGGAGAACTTTTAGATATTATAAAAGTTGATGTAATTCATATTGCAATAGTATCTATTGGACAGCAATTAGTTGAAATTGTGGTTAGCAAAGAAGAAGTAAAGAATCTAAAAATAGGGCAAAGTGTAAATGTAAGTACAAAGGCATTTACTCCTATTATCAAATAACTATTGGAATAAATAATGGCATTAATAAATACCAACTTAGAAAAACTAGATTTTGCAAAACTTTATATACAGCAAATGGAACACTCAACTTTTAAAAGCAAAAGCAGTAGTGATTGGGATAAAAGAGCAAAAAATATGAGTATAAATTTACAAAATAGTATTTATACTAAAGAATTTGTTGAAAAAATTGATTTTAATGATGCTAAATCTTTATTAGATATTGGTTGTGGAACAGGAACTATTGCATTAAATGTTGCCTCTAAGTTAGAAGTTGTTTATGCCCTTGATTATTCACCTTTAATGTTAGAATGTGTAGAAAATACTTGTAAAAATAATGATATTTTAAATGTAAAAACTATTCATAAATCTTGGTATGAAAACTGGGATGACGTACCGAATGCTGATATAGTAGTAGCATCTCGTTCTATGGAAGTAAAAGATATAAAAGAAGCCATTTTAAAACTAAACTCTAAAGCAAATAAAAGAGTTTATTTAACTACAAAAGTTGGTGGTAGTTTTATTGATAAAGAGATTTTAAATCAATTAAAAAGAGAAATTTATCCACGACCTGATTATATTTATTTGTTAAATGTTTTGCATAGCATGGGCATTTATGCAAAAGTTGATTTTATAAAAAGTGAAAACAATAAATTTAATAGTTTTAGTGCTAATGAATTTGTAGAAAGAGTATCTTGGAGTTTAGGTGAATTAAGTTTAGGAGAAATAGAAACTTTAAAAAATTATTTTGAAACTATTTACAAATTTCAAGAAAAACCAAATTACATAGATTGGGCATTTATTTCATGGGAAAAACATAATATGGGTTAAATACCCATATTATTAAGCTATTAAAATAACGCTTGATGCTTTAAATATTGCACAAACTTCACAACCTACAGTTAATTCTAAATTATCAACTGAACTATTTGTAACAATTGCACAAAGTGTTTTATCTCCAACAGCAATTAATATTTCTGAATTTACTGCACCTTTAATTATTTCTTTTACAGTTCCTTTTATATTATTTCTAGCACTTGATAAAAGCTCACCTTTTGCTAAAATAATTGAAGATGATTTAACTAATACAGAAATTTCTTTTCCAACTTCTAATTTTAGTTTATCTTTACTATCATTTGTGATATTTGCTGATATAACAATATCTTTACTAATTTCTACAACAGCTTCAGAGATAACTCCACCTGATTTTAAATCAATAATTTTTCCACTTAATTCATTTCTTGCACTTGTTTTCATATTAAATATCCTTTAAAAAATTTTATAATCTTATCACAGGCGAACTATCTTATAATGATATAATTGGATATTAAATATACAGCATTCTTTATATACAGTTGTATATATAGCATATTTATTTTGCTATCATTATGTCTTTACTATCGATATAAACATATACTTCAGTAAAAATTTTGATTTCTAATTCAGAACTTTTATCTAATTCTTTCATACAAATAAGTTTGATATTTTCTGATACTAAAATATGAAATTTAGCAGAATGTTTGTCTAAATAAATATTTTCAATAAATCCTTTAAAATATTTTACTTCTTTTTTTATATTATTAAGAGTTGGTTCAAGCTTTATTGATGTTGATTTAAAGAATGCTATAACTTTTTCTCCAACTTGTAAGTCTAAATCTAAAACGGCATCATTTGTGATTAAACTACTAATTAAAATGTTATCTTCTATTAATATATCTATTTTAGAACTAACAGATGAACTATCTATAGCTTTTATTATTCCTTTAAATTGATTTCTAGCACTTATTTTCATATATTTTATATTCTACTTAGATCAAAGATTTAATTATAATTTTAGTATATAATATATTACATAAAATATAGAATGGATAAAAATAGTGCAAATAAATTTAGAATCAATTGGAACAATATTAACAGAATTTACACAAGCAAATAATATGCCTGTTCAGCCTTGTGGTGGAGAAAATAGTATTGCTAAGATTGTAATAAAAAATGAATATGTAGAAGGATTAAAAGATTTAGATGGATTTAGTCATATATATTTAATATACTATTTTCACAAAACAAAAGAAGATAAATTAGAAGTAATTCCATTTAATGATAAAACTAATTCTAAAAGAGGGGTTTTTTCAACAAGAACTCCTGTTCATCCAAATAAAATAGGATTATCTTTAGTTAAATTAGAAAGTATAAAAGATAATATTATTGAAATTAGGGGTGTAGATATTTTAAATGAAACACCACTATTAGATATAAAACCATATATACCAAACTTTGATTTTGTAAATGGAGAAATAAAATCTGGTTGGATGAAATCTTCTTTAGATGAAGTAAAAGAAAAAAAATCAGATAATCGTTTTTCTTAAAGAATATTTTTATTTTTATACGTTATAGTATTAAATATATAATGATATGTTTATTTCAAATTAAAAGAGAGAATAGCTATGCAAATAAGTGCTAGAAATCAAATACAATGTAATATAGAACATATTGAAAAAGGAAAAATGAATTCTTCTATTTCAATAAGTTTAAAAAGTGGTTATCAAATAGTGAGTAATATAACTAGCAGTTCTTTACATTCTTTAAAACTTCAAAAGAATGACATTATTATGATTCTTTTTAAATCTAGCTCAGTAGTTTTATCTAAAGAAAATTCTTTTAATATTTCTATAAAGAATAAGCTACAAGGTAAAATTACTAAAATAATTACAGATGAAACGGATTCAGAAATTATACTTGATTTAGGAGAAGATATTTTAATATCTACAATAAGTACAAAGGAAGTAAAATCAATGAGTTTAGAAGTTGGGGATACATTGAACGCTTTTATTAAACCTAGTGATATTATGATTGGGAAATAATCTCCAATTCTAATTAAACTAGTGTTTTAGAATATTAAAGGTTCACTATGCCCCTTATAAGAATTCTGACATCAATCCAAAAGAAAGAGTTTGAAGAACCACCAATTCTAAATCAAGAGCTAAAAAGTGAAATTTTTAAACTGCCAATTGAGTTAGAACAGCAAGTTTATTCATTTAACAACAGTAGTAATCAAATTCATTTTATATTGATGTTTGGATATTTTAAAATAACACATAGATTTTTTAATCCAACTTCATATTATGATGAAGATATAAAATACATAGCTTCTAAATTTAAATTTGAGGATAATTCATATTCCACTGATATTGGACATAGTTCATTAGCTACATATAAAAATACAATAAAAAAACATTTTTCTTGCGTTAAATTTACTTCAAATATATATGATATTCTTCAAAAAGAATCAGATTTATTAGTAAAAAAGCTATTAAAAACACAAGATATTTTTTATTTGTTAGTAGAAAAATCAATGGAATTAAGAATAGAAGTTCCTAGCTATACTCAAATAACAACTATCATTTCATCATCAATAAATGCACAAAACACCTTAGTTTATAAAAAAATCAAAAAATATGAAAATCATGAAGCCTTAAAAAATCTTGATTATCTTTTAAAAGAAGATGTTTCAAACCCTACTAAATATGTTCTTGGTAAATATAAAAGAGTTTTACACTCTGTAAATGCTACTAAAGTTAGACAATCTAATATTGATTTTAGATATTTAAATGATTTATCTAAACAACTTGAACCTATTTTAAAAGAGCTTTCATTAGATGATAACACTATTATTCACTATGCAAAATGGGTTGAAAAATCTGATATGCATCAAATTAGTAGAAAAGTAAAACATAAACAATATTTTGATTTGATATGTTTTGTGCTACATCAAGTAAAAATAAGAAGTGACTATTTGATTGATATTTTTGTACAAGTGATGCAATCAATAAAACAAACCACATTAAGAGAACACCAAACAATTTATTATAATCAAAAACATAACAGAACAAAGAATTTTAAAGACTTAACACAATTCTTGCAAACAGAAATTATTCCAAATATATTAAATTTAGAATCAATTATTAAAAATGACTTCTCAAGTGAAGATAAAATATCATTTATAGAGAATATAATTACAGAATTAACAAAAAATGAAGAGTTTCAAAAAATAAAATCTATTGATTTTAATTCATTAAATGAAGAGACTTCCTTTTATGATATGCTAGAGAATAACTCTTCAAAATTACAAATAAGAATAGCTAAGATTATCCAAAATGTTGATTTTGATATAAACAATTCACAAAAATCTTTTATAAAAGCAATAGAACATTATAAAAACAATAATGGAAAATTAAATTCATCAACTCCAAAAGATTTTTTAGAGAAAAATATTCAAAGTTTACTATTCCAAAAAGATGAAAATAATACTAAACATTTTAGAATTTCATTATATAAAATACTATTTTTTATTGAAATATCACAAGCTATTAAATCAGGAAAATTAAACCTTCTAAACTCTTATAGATATAGAGCATTTGAATCATATTTATTGGATATTAACAAATTCAAAAAAGAAAAGATGGATTTATTGGAACAATACAATCTTTTACATTTTGCTAATTGTAAAAAAACTATAACCTATTTAAAAGAGCAACTAAACTCATCTTTTAAAGATGTTAATGAAAAAATTTCAAAGGAATTAAATCTATATTTTCATCTAAAAGGTGAAAATAGTTTTACAATAACTACTCCAAAAGTTGAAAAAGATATATCATTAGATCCATTAACAAAATGGCTTCCAAAAGACAAATTTATTCCATTAATATCAATTTTGGAAGAGATTAATAGCTATATTAGTTTTACAAAAGTATTTACACATTACTCTTTAGGAAGGAATAGAAGTAACATAAAGATAGAAGCATTATTTGCATCTATTATTGGATATGGTTGTAATATCAACATTTCAAGAATGGCTAAAATTTCAAAAGGTATTTTTGAACATGATATAGAACATGCAAGTAATTGGTATTTATCAAATGAAAATTTAATTGAAGCAAATGATAAAATCATAGCTTTTACAGAACAGTTAGATATTGTAAAACTTTTTAAAAATGATAAAAACAAAAATCATACAGCAAGTGATGGTCAAAAGTTCAATATTTCAGTGGATTCTTTAAATGCTGGATATTCATTTAAATATTTTGGATTAGGAAGAGGTGTTAGTAGATATATGTTTATTGATGAATCACATAGACTATTTTATTCGACTGTAATTAATGCAAATGAAAGAGAAGCTGCTTATGTAATTGATGGCTTAATGCATAATGACACTATTCAGAGTGATATACATTCAACAGACACTTTTGGCTATAGTGAAGTTGTATTTGCTCTAACACATCTATTAGGTTTTTCATTTGCACCAAGAATTAAAAATTTTAAAGAACAGCAACTATATGCATTTGAAGCAAAAAAAGAGTATCACAAATTAGGATATAAAGTTTTACCAATAAAACAAATCAATATAGAACTAATAGAAGAACAATGGGAAAATATACTAAGATTTGTTCTTACAATAAAAGAGAGAGAAACAACAGCATCACAACTTCTTAAAAGACTTACTTCCTATCCAAAACAACATAAAACATATTTAGCATTAAGAGAGTTTGGAAGAATCATTAAAACAAAATTTCTTCTTGAATATATTGATGATGTTACTCTTCGCCAACAAATTGAAAAGCAATTAAATAAAATAGAAAATGCAAATAAATTTTCAAAAGCAATATTTTTTGGAAATAATGGAGAATACATGTATGCTACAAAAGAAGAACAAGATATAGCAAGTAATTCCCTAAGATTAATTCAAAATGCTATTATTTGTTGGAATTATTTATATTTCTCTGATAAATTAGCAAAAGAAACTGATGAAAATGAAAAATCATTAATAATTCAATCAATTCAAAATGGTTCTATTGTTCATTGGCAACATATTAATTTTTATGGTGAATATGATTTTACTGGAATAGAAACAAATAAAAGAGAATTTGAATTTAATTTAGACAAAATAATCCAATTCAAGCTAGAAGATAATTAAAAGAGATAGAAAAGCCATTATATAGGGGTTTTCTTATCATTTTAAGTTTAGTTTAAATATTGTTGGAAAAAAAATCCCTTTGTAGGTCTATACCCA
>JAQVLW010000053.1 GCA_028703945.1 Aliarcobacter sp.
TGGTTCGAGTCCGACTACCTCCTCCACTTTTTTAAAATAATCAAAAATACAAAATTTTAAATATCATTTGACTGAACTTTTTTATTACAAACCATATTAAAATTTTCTTATAGTAGTAATTATAGATACTTAATATCAATAATTGATAATTGCTATTTATTATGAATATAGTTTAAATGAGAATTTGTAAATATAGCGCATAAATATGAGAGATATACTGAAAATACAATATTTGTTTTGTGGAAAAAAAAGTTTTTATAAAACCTTAAATAAGCAAGAAAAAGAATATTATTTCTTACTATTATTTAAGATTAAAGTAGTTAAATTTTATTATTGTCTAATTTATTTTCTCTAACAGAGTGAATAAATGCAACGGCAATTGGAATAATAGCAAAAGCGATTATTAAACCATGAGGTAAATGCATAAATATCTGAACAATCATACTTATTGCTAAAAACCCAACAGACCACATTGCTCCATGTTCTAGATATTTATATTCAGCAACCATACCTCTATCAACCATTAAGATTGTGAGATTTCTTACTGCAAATGCACCAGCTCCTAAACCTAACATAATAATAATGATATTTTGACTAACAGCAAAAGCTCCTAAAACACCATCAAAAGAGAAAGACATATCAATAAGCTCTAAATAAACAAATGATGCAAATCCACCTTTTGTAAGTTTAGAATTAGCAACGTGTTCTATTTTCTCTCTTTCAGTTTCCATGCTATTTGTTTCATGTTTTGTTCCATCATCTTCTAAAATACCTCTTAAAAATTCAATACAAAGATATAATAAAATACCATAAATCATAGGTAAGATTATTTCACTTTTATCAATTTTCTTTACAACATCAGATATTATTATTTCAGAAGGCGCATAAAACCCAATTATTGCAACTGTTAATATTGAAATTAGTATTTTTAAATTTCCAATGCTTGACCATCTTGACGCATATTTTTCAATTATTGCAATCCAATGAACATCTTTGTTTTCATTAAATAAAAATGATAAGAATATCATTAATAAGAATACCCCACCAAAAGCCATAACTATATGATGTGAAGCTGTAATAATTTTTTCATATTCAGCTGGATTATTTATTGCCAAAGTAAATGATTCAACCAAACTTAATTCGGTTGTTGCAAAAACTATTAAAATTGGAAAAACTAACCTTACTCCAAATACTGCAATTAACATACCCCATGTAAGGAATCTTCTTCTCCAAATAGGAGGCATATTTACTAAAATTAATGCATTTATAACTGCATTATCGAATGATAAACTTAATTCTAAAATTGTAAGAGTTGTACCTTGAACTACACCCAATACTCCCATGTAAAATAGTTCAATTATTACGGAAATACTAAAAAATAAGAAGAAAGTATTAAAATAACTTAACGTTGATTTTTGTTTAATTTGTTCGATCACTAATTTATCCTAATTTGCTAAATATAGCGAAATCTTATCAGCAATAAGCTAAATTTCTAATTTCAACACAATTTATATACAATTAATTCGGTATTATTCCAGATTGTTTTTTGAAAACAAAAAATTACTTATATTAAAAAAGGACGCAATCCATGAAAAAAGTTTTATTAGGAACAGCAGTAGCATTAGCATTATTAACAGGTTGTACAGAAGAAAAAAAAGAAACTCCAGTACAAAAAACTGAAGTTGCTCCAGTGTCTAAAGTGGTAGAAGAAGTGAAAAAAGAAGCAGAAGCTACAACTCAAGCAGTTGAAGAAGTAAAAAAAGAAGTAGAAGCAACTGAAGAGAAAAAAGAAGAAACTAAATAATTCTATTATTCCGTGTTAATTTATAAAATTATCACGGAACTTTTATAAGAAAACTCCATTTACAAAATAATATCTAAGCAAATAAAATGAACATAAAAATACAAAAATTAAATTAAATAAAATCGAGTATTTAAAGCTGTAATTTAAATCTTTATTTGTAAATTTAGGCACAACAAAACTTACAATTGCAAAAAAAGTTCCCAAAAACAAGGTTGACCAAATAAAATATCCTATAAAATAATACTCTTTTTGAAGCATACAAAATGGGCATTGATGGGTTGGAAGTTGATAAATATATGTTGAAAAGAAATAAGTAACCGTATAATATGCAATATATAAAAAAAATAGATTAATTATAAAATTTAGTATTCTTTGCTTTTGAATATTTGTAAAAATAGTTAAAATATAAATTAAATAGAACAGACTCACAAGCATAGAAGTTGATAGATTAAAAGGAATTTTACTTCCAACCGAATTAGCTCCAAAAATCACTGAACAACACATTACTGGCTCTTTTGTTGAAATATTTGAAAGATACAATATATCAAGAGTTGTTTCAATTAAAATTAATGCAAAAATAAAAATAAAGAAAGCAAATTTTTTTTTTGTATATGGATAGATTTTTTCTTTTAAATCCAAACTATTAATTATTAACCAAACTCCAATACAAAATAAAATTATTAGCTTTAAAGCTAATAATATTTCACCATAATTATTTGCTTTTATAACACCTGCTGCACACATAGCTCCTGGAATTATATGTGATAAATTATCTAAACTATAAGCAAAATATGGAAATAAAAATATTTTTACAATAAGAGTAAAAAATATAATAAGTATTACTAAATATGAGGTTTTTTCAAGCTTGTATTGTTTTGATGTTGTTTTTTCATAATTCCAATTTTTAATTATAAAAGTAGAAAAATAAAAAGCTACAAAAAGAAGAATAAATAAAATAATTTGAGTAAATAAATAGATAATAATCTCATTTGATAAAAGTACTTCACTCACAAATTATTCCATTTTTGATATTTATTACTTCATCTATAAAATCAAGATTATCAAATATCGGGTCGTGAGTTGCCACAATTATTGTTTTATTTAAATCTTTTAATATTTTTAAAGTTTCGATAAAAATAATAGAGTTATCATAATCTAAATTTGCAGTTGGTTCATCACAAAGGATAATCTCTGGATTATTAACAATTGCTCTAGCAATGGCACATCTTTGTTTCTCTCCACCTGAAAGATTATAAACTAACTCATCTTTTTTATGATTTATATTTGCTAAAGTAAGAGCTTTTAAAACCATTTCATCTATTTTGATTTGATTAAATCCTAAAGGAATTAAAGCGATAGAAACATTGTCTTTTACACTTAAAGTATCAAATAAGTTATACGATTGGAAAATAAATCCAAGTTTTTTGGCTCTAAAATTTGAGCTGTGTAAATCAGGAAGTTTTGCAATGTTTTCATTTTCAACAACTATGCTTCCACTTGTTGGTTTTAATAAAGTCCCAATTATAGATAAAAGTGTAGATTTCCCACTTCCGCTTATTCCTTTTAAAATAACACAAGATGAGTTCTTTATTTCTAAGTTGATATTTTTTAAAGCCTGAAATTCTCTTTTTGTATTTTCATTAAATATTTTATTTAGGTTTGTAATTTTTATCATTTCATACTCTCATTTGCATCGATTATTGATATTTTCCAAACGGGAATTAAAATAGCACTCAAAAAGGGAATTATAAAAAATAAGAAAAGAGTCACAATTATTGTGAAATCAATATTTGGATTTAAAATAAAATCATTTTGAATATTTGAAAAACCAATAAAAATATTTTTTAAAATAGGCGCATTTAATATAAACACAAAAATATATGAAATAATAATTCCAATAATAAAAGCCATGAATCCCACAATAAAGTTTTCAATAATTTTTAATTTAATAATATCTTTTATACTCCAACCAACTGCTTTTAAAATACCAATCTCTTTTTTATCGTTTGAACTAATCATCGAATATCTTTGGTATAAAATTAAAATAAAAGTAAAAATTACAACTATAAATAAAACTAAAAAAATCCCACCTTTATAGTTGAACATATTTTCATACTCTTTTTTTAGGCTCTCTTTTTGTAATATTCTAATATTTGAGTGTTTTAAAATCAGTTGTTCTTTTATATTTTGTCTTTCTAAATTATTTGGGGCATTTAAAACAATATCAGTTGAATCTTCTTCGTTTATATTTAAAATTATTTTTGCAAGATTTATATCCATAATTATCAAATCATTTGCAACTAAATTTGCTTCTTGTGGTAAGTCTTTAAATATTTTTACAGTTGTTAATTTATTATTAGAAAGTTTAAAATCATATGAATCAAAATAGTGATATTTATCAAATATTTTTTTTATTCCATTTCCTATTATCATTGAATCCTTTTGTAGAAAATCAGAGATATTTAAGATTTTTAAAAGTTCTTTTAGATTTTTATTGGTATTTTCTTCAAATAAATCAAGCCCCACAATTGTAAAATAAACATTTTCAGGCATAAAATAATATTGTCCATAAACTCTTTGTTGTGTATTCTTTATTCCATTTATAGAAGAAAAATCCTCAACCCAAGAGATTGGTGTATCCAAGATTTTCCCACTATTTATTTTTTGAATTACAAAATCACTTTGGTTCTCTAAAGTAGAAAAAGCTTCTTTTTTTAAACTATTAGAAATAAATAAAACACTAGAAATCAAAAAAACAATTAAAATTGAGATAATAAAAATGGCAATATGTTTTGATTTATGTTTTAGTAGTAAAAGAAATAAGAAATTAAAAAAAACACTATTTTTCATAGATAAAATCCAAGTAGTTTATTTGTAAGTTTATAAAATGAATTTTATTAGAAAAATCATCTTGTTCTTTTATTCTTGATTCGTAGATATTATTTGAATAACTGAAATTTGAAAGTTTTGAAATCGTACTTATTTTTGTAGTGTAGTCAATTTTATTATTTAATTTAGAGTGAAAAAAAATAAAAAAAACAAAAGATAAAATAAAAAAAGTTATAAAAAAGGTAAATCTTTTTGTTAAAGTTGTGATTGAAAACTCCTCTTCGAACTAAGGTATTTTATCTTTATTTAGTTAATTTATAGTTAAACAAATTATATAAAAAAGTAATTTAATGATATTATTAATAATAATTTCTATTGCTAGAAAGTCCGTAAAATAGGTATTTAAGTCTTATCTAAGTAATAATATATATAAAAAAGTATATAATTGCGCGAATATTTAAGGAGAAACTATGCCAAATAAACAGCAAATTGATGAATTAAAAGTAATTTTACTTGAAAGAAAAGAAAATATTTTATCAAATATTAATAATAGTAGAGCGAATATTGACCAATTAAAAGAACAAGAAATTAATGATGAATTAGATTATGCTGAATTAATTAGTGATTCTTTTACAGAAGGAATGATTGCTAATCATCAAATTGATGAGTTAAGACAAATTGAAGAGTCTCTTAGAAAAATTGAGATAGGAACTTATGGAATTTGTGACATGTGTGGAGTAGTTATTCCATTAGGTAGATTAAAAGCAAAACCTTTTGCAAAATTTTGTACAGAATGTAGAACAGTTTATGAAAATGAGTTCGTAAAAAGAGCTAAAAATTGATAGAAAGATTTTATCCTAAGAATGATAAAACTTTAAATTTTAAATTTGTTCAAAATGATGAGGATTTTATAGTTGAAGAACAACCTATAAAATTCTCTGGTGCAGGAAGTTTTTTAGTTTTAAAAATAGTAAAAAATAACTGCGATACATGGGAACTAATAGATAGATTAGCAAAATTCTTAAATGTATTCTCAAATGAGATTGGATATGCTGGATTAAAAGATAAACGAGCTACAACAACTCAATACATTACAATTCCGAAAAAATACTCAAAAGAGATTAAACTTTTTAGAAATAAAAAGATTGAAATTATTGATACTTTTTTACATAAAGAAAAGTTAAATATTGGTGATTTAGAAGGTAATAGATTTAAAATAAATCTTCATAATGTTGGAATTACTGATATAAATCATATACAAAAAATTATAAAACTTATTGTTAAAGAAGGAATGCCAAACTATTTTGGTTATCAAAGATTTGGAAAAGAAGTTGTTGATAATCTTGCAAAAGCAAAAGATGTAGTTTATGGTGAAGAAATAGTAAAAGATAAAAAATTATCAAAAATGCTTATTGCTGCTTATCAAAGTAGTTTTTTTAATGCTTGGTTAGTTGAAAGATTACAATTATCAAATGAAGAATTTAAACTTTTAGATGGAGATATTTTTTTAGATTTGCAAAAAGATAAATTATTTACTCCAAAAGTTATAACAGCAAATATAATAAATGATTTTAATAATTTTAAAATTACACCAACTGGATTACTTCCAGGAAGAAAAGTTTTTAAAGCAGTAGGTGAGGCATTATTAATTGAGCAGAAGTATGATGATTTATATATTCAAGAAAAAGGTTATAGAAGAGAAGCAATAGTTTTTCCAAGAGATATAACATGTAAATATGATGCTAATAAAAAGATATGTAGTTTGGATTTTGTTCTACCAAAAGGTTCTTATGCTACGGTTCTAGTTGAGTATTTAGCAAATAAAAATTTTTCTTAATTTTTTTTGTAAATAAAAAGGGGATATTTGGTTTTCCAAATATCCCCTTTTTTTATTTTTATTTTTTGTTTATGGAAGAGTAATATATTTTGAATTAAAATATATTTTATTTCCAATCGCTATCATTCTTTCTTTATTATCAAAGCTAAATTTATAAATTCTATCATCAGTAAAATCATGATTTATATTTATCAAATAACCTTGTGATTCAACAGCATATAATGAATCAGAAAATCCTAAAGCATGGATTTTTGCATATTTATATTTTTTCTTTGCAACTTCTACTAAATTTGGAGTTAATCTTATAATTTGACCATCAATTGTAGCTATGTAAACATCTTCTTTATTTACAATAATATCTCTTACTTCATAATTTTTAGTGATAATTTCTTTTGAAGAAATAGATACAACTTTATTTGGACTAGCAACTATTAATGTTTGAGAATTGTCAATTACATTTAATGAAATAATATTATTAAATTGACTATCAGGATCAACTGAAATATTTCTAATCGACTCATTTGTTTGTGATGAAACAATAATAACTTTACCATTTAATGTTGGGAAAAGTATCAAATTCCCCATAAAATATGGATTTGTTATTCTTGTATCATTTGCTAATGATATAGGCAAATACTCTTTAAATAGTGTTTTATTTGTTTTAATATCAATTAATTCAATTGTATTATTTGAATAAACTAATGCTAATTTGTTATCTTTTAAAGATGCAGCAACAACAACATCTTTTACAATTCTTTCTTCACTACCGATTAATATTTTATTGATATAATTTGTCGCAATGATTTTTCCATCAGCACTTACGTTTAAAAAGTCAAAATTTTCTGGTAATTTAAAAGATGAAATTCCTTGTGTAGTTATAACTTTTTTATTATCTAGTGTTGCACCAATTTTATTCATCGATGTTATTGATGAAGACATAGATTCTTTATTTAATTCTATATTACTGCTTACATCTTCAGGTTCGAAATACTTTTTCCCTGAACAAGCTGTAAATAAAAATATTGCTGATAATGAAATTAAAAAATATCTCATAGTTTTCCTTATTTTGTAATTAGATAGTGGTTTAATAATTTGGCTAATTCAAAAGCTTTTGAAGTTTGTGGAATCAATGCTAAAGTTATTTTTGCTTCATTAAATTTTCCTTCATTTGTTAAAAGAAGTGCTTTATTAAAAATAGCAAATTCTTTTAATAAAAAATCATTTTGCATAGATAAATTATCTAATTCATTAATATTTTTATTAGCTAATGCAGTTTGATATTTTGATAACTCTTTTAATAAAGGAACACTTATCTGTGCAACTTTAGCTTCTTTTTTTGCTTGTAAATACAGAGCAATATCATAAAGCTGAGGATTTTTATCTTTTAACGTTGCCAAAGCTTGAGCATTGTTGCTATTTTCTAAAACCTGATTGAAAGCAATATTTGCTTTAAGTTTATTTGATTGTGCTAAATTTTCTTTAATAAAAAAACCAATAATTCCTACTATTATAATAATCACAAATGCAAAGATTAATGTTTTATATTTTTCAAAAAACCTTTCACTTTTTACGAAACTTTCTAAGAATTTCTCTTCGCTACTTAGCCCTGTTTTAACATAATCAACATTTTCTTTTATACTCATTTTAATAACCTTTTTGAAAAGTAGTTGATATGGTACAAAATTTTTAATAAAATCTTACTTTTATCTTACTTTTTGTATAATATTTCTCTATAAATTTATAAGGTTATGAAAAATATGAAGAGATTATTATTAGCTTCTGCACTTACATTGGTTATATCGCAAAGCATTTTTGCAAACGAGGAAGTTGTTCCTGAACAATCAAGATTTGAATCTTTATCAAAACTGACAAAAGTAATTGGCACTGTTGAAAAGTATTATGTTGATGACATAAAATTGCAAGAAATTGTTGACAAAGCATTAAAAGGCTTAATGCAAGAATTAGATGCCCATTCATCATACTTGGATAAAAAAGCATCAAAAGAGATGTCTGTTCAAACTCAAGGTGAATTTGGTGGATTAGGTATTACTGTTGGAATGAGAGATGGAGCATTAACAGTAATCTCACCTATTGATGATACTCCAGCATTTAAAGCAGGAATAAAACCATTAGATATTATTTTAAAAATTGATAACACATCATCAATAAATATGACTTTAGATGAAGCGGTTACATTAATGAGAGGAAATCCTCAAACAGACATTACGCTAACAGTTGTTAGAAAAGGTGAGATTAAACCTTTAGAAATAAAAATGAAAAGAGACATAATTAAAATTCAATCTGTTTTTGCTAAAACAATTGAGAATACGGATTTGTTATATTTAAGAGTTTCTAGTTTTGATGCAAAAGTTACAGAAGACTTAGAAAAAGCCATATTAGCAAATAAAAATATAAAAGGTTATATTCTAGATTTAAGAAATAATCCAGGTGGATTGTTGTCTCAAGCTATTGGTGCGGTTAATTTATTTGTTGACAAGGGCATTATTGTCTCTCAAAAGGGAAAAAATCCTGATGATGAAGAAAAATTTGAAGCATCAGCATCAAAAACAAAAACTAAATTACCTTTAGTTGTTCTCGTAAATGAAGGTTCAGCATCAGCTTCAGAAATTGTAAGTGGATCATTACAAGATCATAAAAGAGCAGTAATTATTGGTGAAAAAACATTTGGAAAAGGATCTGTTCAAGCAGTTTTACCTATTGAAAATGATAGAAGTGAGAATATAAAATTAACTATTGCAAAATATTACTTACCAAGTGGAAGAACTATTCAAGCAACAGGAGTAACACCTGATGTTATTGTAAATTCTGGAAAAGTTACACAAGATGATGAAGATAAATTTAAAATAAAAGAAGCTGATTTAAAAAAACATCTTGAGGGAGAACTTGAAAAAGTAGGAAATAAGAAAAAAGAAGAAAAAGTAATAGTAGATGAAAATAAAAAAGTGATTACAGGTGAAGATGTATTAGGAGATAATCAATTGAATACTTCTATTGCAATTTTAAAAAGTTTAATAATAATGAATAAATAATAGGAGACTAAATGAAAATAAGTGATATTGTAGCACTTAATCTTTGGCCTGATTCAAAGAAAACAACAACTCAAAAAGGTATTTCTGAGTTGGAAGACTTAGGTTATAATCTATTTTATATTGGTAAAAATGCAGATCTTTATACTTGTCCTGGAGTTGAACCAAAAGTATTATTAGTAAGAAGTGATAGATGTTCTGTTTTTGATATTCCATTAAATCTTTTAATTGATGGAAAAGGTGTTTCTCAAACTACTATTTCTAATAATGGAGCTGAATTTGCAAAAGAGGCTGGTATCAGAACAGCAATTTTATCAGAAAAAGTTGATCAAACTTTGAACATAGCGCCAAGATGTCAACTTATGGAATTATGTAAACCTTTGGAAGCTGAAGTTAATGGAGATGTGGTTCAATTTGAGTTAATTTTTAGAAATTATCTAACTGGTTCACTTTTTGATGCTTGTCAAAATAATTTAGATCCATATGGTCTTAATTTAGCTTCAGGTTTAAAACAATGGCATAAATTTGAAACTCCAATTTTTACACCAACTACGAAAGGTGTTAAAGATGAACCTTTAAATTCACAAAAAATTAGAGAATTATTTCCTGAAATTATTTCAAGTCTTGAAAAATTATTCAAAGATTTTACTGCTTTTGCATATGAAAGAGGAATCATTGTAGTTGATACTAAATTTGAAATATTTGTTAATTCAAAAAATGAGTGGGTTTTAGGTGATGAAGTTTTAACACCTGAAAGTTCAAGATTTATTTCAAAAGAAGATTTTGATGCACAAAATTATATTTCAATGGATAAACAAATTCTTAGGGATTTTGGTAAAGAAGATAACTGGAAAGAAAAAGCTAAAGCACTTAAATCTGGTGAAAAATTAGATGTAGTTGTTCCTCAAGTAATTAAAGATAAAATTTTAAGCGGATATACAACAATCTTAAACAGATTGAGTAAATAGTTTAAAAGGATAAATATTAGGTTTTTTTGCCTAAATTATTGTAAGGCAGATTTAGATATAATCGCAAAAAAAATAAATTGAAGGTAATAAATGAAAGCAATCGTAAATGTAGCATTGAAACAAGGTGTATTAGATGACCAAGGCAAAGCAACTCATCATGCATTAGATACTCTAGGATTTAAAGAATTAGTTAAAAATGTAAGAATTGGAAAACAAATTGTTATAGAATTAAACTCTACAGATAAAGTATCAGCAATAGAAGAAGTTACAAAAATGTGCCAAAAACTTTTAGCTAATACTGTTATTGAAGATTATGATATAGAAATAGTAGGTTAATATGAAAATTTCAGTATTACAATTTCCTGGAACAAATTGTGAATATGATGCAAAGTATGCATTTGAACAATTAGGTTGTGTTGTAGAGATTATTTGGCATAAAGAAAAAGAAATTCCTTCAGATACAGATTTATTAGTAATTCCTGGTGGATTTTCTTATGGAGATTATTTACGAAGTGGAGCAATTGCTAGATTTGCAAATATTATGGAATCAGTTCAAACTTATGCTGCAAATGGTGGAAAAGTTTTAGGAATTTGTAATGGATTTCAAATTTTATTAGAAGCTGGATTATTACCCGGTGCGATGAAAAGAAATGATTCTTTACATTTTATTTCTAAATATCACACTTTAAAGGTGATAAATACTGATAATAAATTTTTATCTTTAATGAAAAAAGATCAAGTTGTAAATATTCCAGTTGCACATCATGATGGAAATTATTATATAGATAAAGCTGGATTAAAAGATTTAGAAGATAATAATCAAATTCTTTTAAAATACTGTGATAAAGATGGGAATCTAGTAAATATGAATGGTTCTTTATTAAATATTGCTGGTATTTGTAACAAAGAAAAAAATGTTTTTGGTTTAATGCCACATCCTGAACGAGCTATTGAAGAACTTTTGGGTTCTATTGATGGTGTAAATATGTTAAAGGGTTTTTTACAATAGGGAGTAATCTCCTATTGTAAAGACTAAAATGCTAAAAATATTAAAACTACTTATTTTATTAAATGTTTTTTTATGTGTAAATCTTTTTGCATCAAAAAGTTTATATCTCTCATACAATAAAATACCAACAAATATTTACAAAAATCAGAAATTTGAAGTTGTAGTAAAGGCTTTAATTACAACAAATGATTTTGATTCTTTGGCAACAACTTTTTCTAATTCTTCAAATATTACAATTTTAAATCCAAAAAATCCTTGGCGAAAAGTTACAAATGATACCTATGAAAATAGTTACTTTTTTAAAGTGAAACAAGGAAATTTTAAATTTCCAGAAATTAGTATAGTATTAATGAACGGTAGTGCAATGATTGATTCTAGTGAATTAAGTGCTCCTGTAATTAGATATTCAGATATTGGGAAAGGGGACGAAAGATATTCAGGTGTGATTGCTGATGATATTTTTTTAAAAGCATATAAAACAAAACAATATAATAACAAAGAAGCTTTAACTATAGTAGATATAGATGCGATTAATTCAAATCTTGAAGATTTTAAACTAAAAGATGTCGAAGAACAAGGTGTATCTGCAATAAAAGAAAATGATGAAAAACAAAATTTAGTTTATTATTTTGTTACACCAATATACAAAAAGAAAATTGTAATTACTTATTATAATACTAAAACGAAAAGTCTAAAGGATTTTACTATTCCTTTATTATTGCAAAATGAATTAGTAAGTACACAAACAGATTTAAATCCAAATGATTCAAGTTTTGAAAAGTATAAAAAAATAGCTTCAACTACTTTTTTTATTCTATTTTTAATATTATTTATATTAAAAAGAAAAAAAATATTTTTATATATTTCATTGATACTTCTGGTAATTTCAATTATTTATTTTTTACCAAATAGTACTGGAATAGTAAAAAAAGATTCTTTTGTTTATATTTTACCAACAAAAAATTCAACTATATTCTTTAAATTAGAAAATGACCAAAAAGTTGAAATATTAGAAAAGAAAAATGGCTTTATTAAAATCTTAGGGAAAGAGAATGATTTTATAGGCTGGATAAAGGAAGAAAGTTTTGCCACGAATTAGAGGAATTATATTATTTATACAATTTTCAATTACTGTTGCAATAACAGTAGTTTTGATGTATATATTTAAAAATCATACGCATAAAGTAATAAAAGCATGGATGATTTTTCAAATGTATGTTTTAGGAATAAAATTAGAAACTCAAGGGAACTTGGATGAGTCATGCGACATGATTTTAATGAACCATCAATCTTTATTAGATATTATCGTAATGGAATATATACATTCAAGAGACTTAGCTTGGGTTGCAAAAAAAGAGATAACTGATTTATTCTTTTTTGGACATATAATAAAAGCTCCTAGAATGATTAGCATTGATAGAGAAAATAAAGCAGGAATAATGCATCTTTTTAAAGAAGCAAGAGATAGGCTAGATAAAGGTCGACCAATTGCAATGTTCCCTGAGGGAACTAGAAGTAATGGAAAAACAATGTTAAGTTTTAGACCAGGAGCTAAAATGTTGGCAAATAGATTTAATTTAAGAGTTCAGCCTATTGTTTTGTTTAATACAAGAAATATTGTTGACTCAAAAAAATTATTAGCAACTCCTGGTATTGTAAAAGTTATTTATTTAGAACCTGTACAAGCAGACAAAAATACAGATTGGTTTGAAAAAGTAGAAGAAAAAATGAATGAAGTTTTTAATAAAGAATGCAATAACTATGTCTCTTAATTGGTCAATGATTCTTGCAATTGGAGTTGGAGGATTTATAGGTGCAATTGCAAGAGCTTATGCAGTTCATGTAACAAATAGATATTTCCCTATAGAATTTCCTCTCGGAATATTACTCGTAAACTTAGTAGGTTCATTTTTAGCTGGAGTTTTATTCGCTTATTTTTCAAATTATCCACTTTCTGTAAATCTTAAAGCATTTTTAACAACTGGCTTTTTAGGTGCTTTAACTACTTATTCAACTTTTGCCATAGAATCATATTTATTGTGGGGAACATCAATCTATATAGCTATTGCAAACATCGCGTTAAATTTAGTTGGAACAATATTAGCTGCTGGTGGTGGATTTAAACTTATGCATTTCTTTTTAAAGTAAAAATCACAAATTTTTTTAAGCATTATGTAGTTATAATGACGCAAAATCAATAGAAGGATATATCATGAGTATGCCAAGTGGTATGGAGTTAGTATTAATTGTATTAGTAATATTATTAATGTTCGGAGGTAAAAAGATACCAGAATTAGCTAAAGGTTTAGGTTCAGGTATTAGAAACTTCAAAAAAGCTATAAAAGATGACGAAGATGAAGTAGTACAAAATAAATCAGATGAAATTGAAAAAAAATCTGGAACAACTACAACAGAAAAAAATGAAACAAAACAAGCATAAGAGAAAATATTGCAAAATTTAGTAAAAGAATTTATTGAAAATAAATTAAATACAAGCATAGTTTTAGAAAAACCAAAAGATTTATCTTTTGGACACTATGCAACACCTGTCGCATTTTCACT
>JAQVLW010000054.1 GCA_028703945.1 Aliarcobacter sp.
GGAGGTATTGTAATAGTTCGACATGGAGAAAATCCTTATGCTGTTATAAAGGCTGTAAAAGAGAAATTAGCCACATTAAAAGTTCCCGATGTGGAAGTAGTTGAAGTTTATGATAGAAGTTCTCTTATCGATAAAGCAATTGATACTTTAAAAAATACTTTGATTGAAGAGTCTATTATCGTAGCAATTATTGCAACTCTATTTTTATTTCATTTTAGATCTGCATTGATTATTATCATTACTTTACCAATTACAGTACTTATTAGTTTTTTACTTATGAAAGTTTTTGGAATTGGCTCAAATATTATGAGTTTAGGAGGAATCGCAATAGCAATTGGAGCAATGGTTGATGCCACAATTGTAATGGTTGAAAATGCTCACAAATATTTGCAAGGAAAAGAGAATATTTCAAATGAAGAGCGAGTTGAAATAATTATAAAATCGGCAAAACAAGTAGGTCGTCCAATATTTTTTGCTTTAGTTTTAGTTGTAGTTTCATTTTTCCCTATTTTCGCTTTGACTGGTCAAGAGGGAAGATTATTTACTCCTTTGGCTTTTACTAAATCTTTTGCGATGATGACGGGAGCTGTTTTATCTATCACCCTAGTTCCTATTTTGATGATTTTTTTAATTCGTGGGAAAATTATGGCTGAAGATAAAAATATCTTAAATAAATTTTTTATAAATATTTATTCTCCTCTTTTGAAAATGGCTTTAAAATTAAGATATTTAATAGTTGTTATTTATATTGGAATAATTATTTTTGCATTTAGTGTTTATCAAAAACAAAATTGGGAATTTATGCCAATGATGAATGAACAAACCTTTATGTATATGCCAGTAACTCCCTATGGAATAAGTATTGATATGGCAAAAGAATTAGCACAAAAAACAGATTTAATCATAAAATCATTTCCTGAAGTACAAACAGCTTTTGCAAAAGTTGGACGAGCTTTGAGTGCTACAGATCCCGCACCACTTGCAATGATTGAAACAATTATTACTTTCAAACCAGAATCTCAATGGCGAGAAGGAATGACTTATAAGAAACTCATGGAAGAGATGAATGAAAAACTTCAAGTAAATGGACTTATAAACTCATGGACATACCCAATTAGAGGACGAATTGATATGCTTTTAACTGGTATTAGAACACCACTTGGAATAAAACTTTATGGAAATGACCATAAAATTTTAGAAGAAACAGCAAAACAAATAGAGCAAAAATTAAGAAGTTATGAGGGAACTTTATCTGTATCTTCTGATAAGGTAAATTCGGGGTATTATTTAAATATTCAAATAAATGAGGAAATGATTTCAAGATATGGAATAAGTAAAAACGATATTTTAGAAACAATTGATTTAGGAGTTGGTGGAGCTCAAATCTCAACCTTTTTAGATAAATTAGAAAGATACCCAATAACTTTAAGATTTGAATCAAATCAAAGGGAAGATTTAACAACACTAGAAAATCTTCAAATCAAAACAACACTTGGTTTTCAACCTTTAAGATTATTTGCAAATCTAAAATATGAAGAGGGACCATCTGTAATATCTTCTGAAAAAGCTTTAAATGTAAGTTTTATTTATATAACACCAAAAGAGACTATTTCAACAAAACAATATAAAGATGAAGCAAAGGAACTTTTAAAAGAAATAGAGTTACCAAGTGGTTACTATTTTGAATGGTCAGGACAGAGTGAATATTTGGAATCAGCTATGGAAAAATTGACTTATATTATTCCTTTAACTTTTATAATTATATTTGTGTTGATATATTTAGCTTTAAAAAATATGACTTATACTTTGATTATATTTTTTACTTTACCTTTTGCATTAAGTGGTGGAATAATATATTTAGATTATCTGGATTTTAATATGTCAATTGCCGTTGTTGTAGGTTTTTTAGCTCTTTTAGGAGTGGCAGCTGAAACTTCTATTGTTATGCTTGTTTATTTGAATGAAGCAATGATTGAGTTAAAACAAAGTTGTTTAAATATAACAAAAGATGAAATAGCAAAAGCTATTTATAAAGGCGCAGTTTTGAGACTTCGACCAAAACTTATGACTCTTTTTACTATTTTAGGAGGATTAATCCCTATAATGTATATTCATGGAGTTGGAAGTGAAGTAATGCAAAGAATTGCAGCTCCGATGATTGGAGGAATGGTTACTTCAACATTTCTAACACTTATTATAATTCCATCGATATTTTATATAATTAGTATTAGAAACAGTAATTCTACACATTAATTAAACAAAAAGAATATAGAATTTAGTAATTCAAAAAAAGGATAGAAGATGAGATTTATAACAAAAATTACAAGTGCTTTAATATTTAGTTTCGGTTTAGTAAATGCCGCTTCTTATAGTGTTGATAATGTCCATACAAATGTAGGATTTTCAGCAAAACATATGATGATTACAAATGTAAAAGGTGAGTTCAAAACTTACGATGCACAAATTGATTTTGATGAAGCTACAAAATCTTTTAAAACATTTAGTGCAAACGTAAATACAGCATCTGTTGATACGGGAATTGAAAAAAGAGATGAACACCTAAGAAGCGATGATTTTTTTGCTTCAGAAAAGTTTCCTAAAATGACTTTTGTTATGAAATCTTACCAAGCAGATGGAAATGAAGGGAAAATGAAAGGTGATTTAACTATTAGAGGTATAACTAAACCTGTTGTTTTAGAGGTTGAAGATATTGCTAGTGTAAAAGATTTTCAAGGTATTAAAAGAGTCGGTTTTTCTTTAAAAGGGAAAATTAACAGAATGGATTATGATTTAAAATGGAATAAAGCTATTGAGTTAGGTGGTGTTGCTGTAGCTGAAGAAGTAAAAATTATAGTTGATGTTGAAGCTGTACAAAAATAGTATATAATTAAATAAAAATAAAAAAGGAAACAATTTGAAAATAAAATTATCAGGGTTATTATTAGGACTTTTACTTGCGAGTACATTAACATTTGCAGCGCAAGGTTCATGTGGAGCTGGAAAATGTGGTGCAGAAATGAAAAAAGAGATGAAAGGTTCATGCGGAGCTGGAAAATGTGGTGCAGAAATGAAAAAAGAGATGAAAGGTTCATGTGGAGCTGGAAAATGTGGCGCAGAAATGAAAAAAGAGATGAAAAATGAAATGAAAGAGACTAAAAAAGAGATGAAAGATGAAATGAAAGGTTCGTGTGGAGCTGGAAAATGTGGTTCTAAATAACCACTTATAAGAGGTCTTTTAAGACTTCTTATAAACTCTTATTTAAAATCTCTTTTAATAGTTTGTTTGTATAAAAATAAGCAAAGATAGCTGCACTATAAATCATAAATAAAATCCCAAACCATAAATAAATAAAATCAAGTTCAAAATATTTTACAATTAAATATGCAATTATTAATTTTGCAAAAATTTGTCTATAAATTCCAATATATAGAATCATCTTCGGTCTTTTTATAGCTTGTAGTGTTGAAATACAAACAAATAAAATTATATAAGCATAAAATATCCAAATTTCAATAACTAAATAACTTACCCCAAAATCAACAACAATTGGGTTAGAATCAAATAATGAAATAATTAATCTTCCTAGAATAGTCAAAAAAATTATTCCAACAGTTGCTATAATAAATCCATATTTAAGTGAAACTTTTAAAGTTTCAATAACCCTGTCATATTTTTTAGCACCAAAATTATTTGATACAAGAGCTAATACTGCGGTACTAAGTCCAAGTGCTGGTAACAGCATAAGTTGCTCAACTCTATACCCTATTCCATAACCAGCAACTGCTTGTATTCCATAATGTGAAACAAAATATGTCAAAATTAGTGAACCAATAGCCATTGTAAGCATATTTAAACTTGAAGGTATTCCATGAGTAAAAAATAATTTGTAAATTCTAAGATTTGGGATAAAATATTCTAGTTTATCAAAATGAATAAGTTTTGTTTGTAAAACTTTGTAAAATAAATAAAACATATTTATTATTTGAATTAAAACTGTAGCAAATGCAATTCCTTTTATTCCCATTGCTGGAACAAATAAAAATCCGTACATAAACAAAGGATTTAAAGCTAAGTTGGCAAAAAAACCAAATATTAAACTATTTCTATATGTTTTTGTATCTCCTGTAGCTATTAAAATAGAGTTTAGGGAAAAATTAAACATAAAAAATATTGCACCAAATAAAATAGGATTTATATAATCAAGTGAGATTTGTAAATATTCGTCTTTAGCACCTAAAAACATAAAAAGAGAAGGGGCAAAGAAATATCCAATAATACTAAGAGTTAAACCAATTAATGGCACAAAAATTAGACCTTTATGGGCATAAATAGAAGCTAATTTGTATCTTTTTTTACCAAGAGCATTTCCTAAAAGTGCTGTGATTGCTGAACTAAAACCATATCCAAAACCAATAATTAAGAAAAAAATCATAAAAGATAAAGTTAATGCAGATATTGCTTGCGTTGAAATAAGCCCAGCATAAAAAGTGTCAACGACATTATACATAGTGTTAAAAAACATTCCAATACTAGCTGGAATTGCCAATTGTTTTATTAATGTCGGAATGCTTTGTGTGGTTAGTGTTTGTGAATTCTTTCTCAAATGAACTGAATAGAAGACTATTCTTCTATTCTTATCATTGCAGGTTTAGTTAAAATTACACCTGAGTTTTCTAGTTCAGTCATAGCTTTAATAATATCTTTCTCAATAGATATATGTGTAGTTAAAAGTAAATTTGCACTTCCATTTTTCAATGGTTTTTGTAACATTGCTTCAATAGATATTGAGTTATTCCCTAAAATAGTTGCAATTTTTGCTAAAGTTCCAGATTTATCTGCAACTTCAAGTCTTAAGTAATATTTTGTTTGAATATTATCTTTTGACATTAAAGTAATTTTTTCACCTGGTTGGTTTTCAAATCCAAGCATTGGTGAACCTTTTCCACGTCTTGCTATATCAATAATATTTGCTATAACAGCAGATGCTGTGGCATCACCACCCGCTCCAGCTCCATAAAACATAGTTTCACCAACTTTATCTCCAACAACAGAGATTCCATTCATAACACCATCAACTTTTGCAATCATTTTATCTTGAGGAATTAAAACAGGATGAACTCTTAATTCAACTTCATTACCTACTTTTTTTGCAATACCTAATAATTTAATTGAATATTCAAATTCTTTTGCAAATTCAATATCAGCTTTTGAAATATTTTGAATACCTTCAATTAAGATATCTTCAGGTTTAACATCTATTCCATAGGCAATAGAACCTAAAATTAGAAGTTTATGCGCCGCATCAAATCCACCAACATCAAAAGTTGGATCAGATTCAGCATAACCTAATTCTTGTGCTTCCTTTAATATTTCTAAATAATCAACACCATCATTTATCATTCGTGTTAGCATGTAGTTACATGTTCCATTCATAATACCTTGAATAGATTTAATGTGGTTTGCACTTAATCCATCTCTTAGGGCATTAATAATTGGAATTCCTCCAGCAACTGCTGCTTCGAATTCAAAAGGAATATCACCTGCAAGTTCTTGAAGTTCATATCTATGATATGCAAGTAAAGCTTTATTTGCAGTAACCACTGCTTTACCTTTTAATAGAGCTTTTCTAACAATCTCATTTGGTTTATCAATTCCACCCATTAATTCAACAACTACATCAATAGAATCATCATTTAAAACATCATCAATATTATCTGTAAGTTTTATATCTACATCTCTTATTTTATGTAAGTTTGAAACTACTCCAATGGTTGCTACAATTTCTTTACCAGCACGTGCCGTTATAATATTTTTATTATCTCTTAAAATATTTGCAACGCTAGCTCCCACTGTACCAACTCCGATAATTCCAACTCTAAGCATTTCTATTTCCTATTTTTCTAATGATTTTAAATATTTCTTGATATTTTTTGCTGCTTGTCTAATTCTTTTTTCATTCTCAATTAAAGCAATTCTTACATATTGGTCACCATAATGTCCAAATCCAATTCCAGGACTTACAGCCACATGAGCTTCAGTTAAAAGTTGTTTTGAGAACTCCATACTTCCTAAATGAGCTGCAACTTCTGGAATTTTTGCCCAAATAAACATTGAAGCATTAGGTTTATTCATAACCCAACCAGCATCTGCAAATACTTCAAGCATTAAATCTCTTCTTTTTCTATATTTTTCAATATGTTCTTCAACACAATCTTGAGGACCATCAAGAGCAACAGTAGCTGCAATTTGAATTGGAGTAAACATACCATAATCAAGCCACGATTTAATTCTTTTTAATGCACCAATTAGTTTTTCATTTCCAACGATACACCCTACTCTCCATCCAGCCATATTGTATGATTTACTTAAAGTAAAACATTCAACTGCAACATCTAAAGCACCAACAGCCTGAAAAATTGATGGCGTTTTATATCCATCAAATGTAATATCAGCATAAGCAATATCAGAGATAATATAAAATCTCTCTCTTTTTGCCATTTCAACTAGTTTTGTGTAAAACTCAGGTGTAACAGTAGCACAAGTAGGATTGTGTGGGAAGTTTACAACTACAAATTTTACTTTTGGAATTGACTCATCAATTGTTTTTTGTAATCTTTCAAAGAATAAATCTTCATCAACTTTAAATACATCATCAAATGCTAGTTCAAATTTATGAACAGCAGCACCATTTAACATAAATGCATAAGAGTGAATTGGATAAGTTGGGTCTGGAACAACAGCCACATCACCAACATTTACAATAGCTTGAACTAAGTGAACATAACCCTCTTTTGAACCCATTGTTGCACATACATGTTTATTTGGGTCTAAAAAATCAACATCATATTTTCTTTTATACCAGTTAGAAATAGCAAGTCTTAATTTAAAAATACCAGCACTTGCACTATAACCATGGTTTTTTGGTTTTGCAGCAGCTTCAATTAATTTATCTGTAATATGTTGTGGTGCAGGACCATCAGGATTTCCCATAGAAAAGTCAATTACATCTTCACCAGCTCGTCTAGCTTCCATTTTAATATTATTAACTTCTGCAAACACATAGTTTGGAAGTCTTTTCATTCTCTCAAATTCAATTTCATGGAACATTGTTTACTCCTTAGTAATGTTAATTCCTTGCTTCATATTTGCAAGGGTGTATAAATCATCAATTTTAATATATTTTGTATTGTTAGGCACTTCAAGTCTTAAACTTTTATGCAAACTATTCTCGTCATAAATTCCAATTATATTTAAAGCTTCATCATAAAAAACTACATTTGGATACCAAATATTACCACTTGCTGATTTTATTGTAATAACTTTTGCATTTGATATTTTAATCATATACGGTTTCAGTGAATTTTTTAAAGATAACTGCTTATTATTTATTAAATCTTCTGCTCTATAAATTGAAGAATTATTCGTATCTATCGAATAGCTCCAACTATAGTCACCCTCTCTTTTAATATCAACAATTCTACAATTTATTGATTGTAGTTCTTGTGATAATCTGAGAGGGCTTATGGCGGCTGCAGTTTTTACTTGAATAGTCCATTTAAGATTATTATTAACAATTATTTCTTCTTTTACAACAAAATTATGTTGCCCTAAGGCTTTTAAAATATCACTAAGATTTTTTGATGATTTTTTCGGATACTTATTAACATTAAATGTAATAGTAACATTTTGAGTAGATGGAAAGTTTAGTTTTAATACACCATTATTTGATAATTCTTGAATAATTTTAGTGTAGTCAATCTGATTATTTGTATAAAAGTTATCTTCATTGCTAAAAATATGTGTAATTAGATTTTTGTGAGTGTTATAATCACTATTGTCTAATAAGTCTTTTACTTTTATATCTAAGTTTGCACTTAACATCAATACATTTAATGCAATTATTAAAATCAGGTTTCTTATCACAGTGTTTTCTTCTTTTATCTTTTTAAGTTATAAATCAAAATACCAGCAGCAACTGAAACATTTAACGAATCAAATTCATGCTCCATAGCAATTGAAACTTTTAAATCTAGTTTTTTAGCAACTTTAGGAGAAATTCCTGTTCCTTCACTTCCTAAAAATAGGGCAACTTTATCAGATTTTTCAATTTTCCCATATTTTTTTAAATCAACACCATCTGTTGTTGCACCAATTAGTGTAAACCCAGCATCGATTAATTCACTTGCCAAATCAACTGATCTTGGATGTATTGAAAATGGTAAGTCAAGTAAAGCACCTGAACTTGTTCTTAAAATACCTGAGTCATTTACAGTTTTAATATCAGCTGCGATTAATCCTTCAATCCCTAAAGAATAAGCAGTTCTAGCAATTGCTCCAATATTACCAACATCTGTAACACCATCTAAAACAAGAATAAAATTCATTTTTTTGAATTCTTTAATATCTGTATATTCAGAATGTGTTAGTTTTAAAATGAAACCTTGATGGTTCCCGCCTTTTGCTAATGCTTGAGCTTTTTGATTATCTATTTTGTAGATTTTTTTGTCAAGTTTTGCAAATCTTGTAAAAAGTTTTTTATCAATTTCTTTAGAAAGAAAAATTTCTTCTATTAAATGAGGGTGTTTTTCAAGTACATAAAGTACGATTTGTTTTCCATATATTATCATGCAGGGATTGTATCTAAAAAATGTTGATAAAACTCTTTTGTTTTTTGATAAATTTTATAGCTTTATTTAGGCTATATTTTTAGGTTACAATTTATTTTAATAATAATTGGAGAAAAATTAATGCAAGATATTGAAAATGATTTTATTCGTATTTTAGATACAAATGATTCTAATTTACAAGACAGGATACACAGTTTGTTTTTTGGTGAAAATGCGCCTAAGTTGGTTTTGGGATTTATATCTCCACATTTAAATTTTGAAATAGTTTCTAAAAAAATCAAATCATCATTTCCAAGTGAAACAAAAGTAATTCTTACAACAACAGCTGGTGAGCTTTGTACTTTTGACTTGAATACAAAAAAAGATTCTCTTTATCATGAAGCAAATAACCCTTGGCAAAATATAGTTTTACAAAGTTTTAGTGAAGATATAATTGATAAAATTGAAATTCTAACAATTCCTTTATTCAGTGAAAATATAACAAGCCAAACAATTTCTCATCAAGAGCGAATAAATAAAATAAAAAATGAAATATTACGATTAAATATTCCCTTTAAAATAAATCATACAGATTGTTTTGCTTTAACAATTGTTGATGGATTGTCAAATAGTGAGAGTTTCTTAACAGAAGCCGTATATGAAAGTGGTAGATTACCTTGTTTATTAATTGGTGGCTCATCGGGTGGGAAGTTGGATTTCCAAGAGAGTTATATTTTTAATAATGAACAAGCAACAAGACACAAAGCTGTGATTATGTTGATAAAAATGAAAAAAAATATGAAATATGGGGTTTTCAAATCTCAAAGTTGTGAAAAAACAGATTTAAACTTTATTGTTGCCCAGTCAAATATGTTAAATAGAAGTGTTCAAAGTGTACTTGATGTAAATGGAAATAAAATTATTAATATAGTAGATGTATTATGTAAATATTTAAATTGTAATTTAGATGATTTACCTTCGCAGCTTGTGGATTATAATTTTACAATTGAGGTAAATAACGAGCTTTATATTCGTTCTGTATCGAAGGTTGATATCGAAAATAAAATCATATCGTTTTTTTGTGATATATCATTTGGAGATATATTATATTTGGTTAAAAATAAAGAGTTTGTTTATCAAACGGAAATGGATTATAGAAATTATTCATCAAAGAAAAGACAAGAACCAGTGGGGGCTATATTAAATGATTGTATTTTAAGAAGATTACTTAATGCTAAGAATTTAAATTCTTTAAAAACATTTAATAACATTCCACTTGCTGGATATTCTACTTTTGGAGAATTATTAGGACTTAATATAAATCAAACTTTAACTGCTTTATTTTTCTATAAAGTAGAAGAAGATAGTGAATATTTTGATGATTATGTAGATAACTTTGTAGATAAATACTCATCATTTTATGCATATTTCAAACAAAGAGAAATACATAAATATCAATTATTATCGAGAGTTCGAACAACTTTATTATTAAATCTTAAAAGTGCTTTTCCATTAATTCAAGATATGGTTAATATATTAAATTTTGTTTATGAAAATACAAAAGAAGGTAATATAGTAATAAATGAAGTGACAAATAAATTTACTATTTTTACTCAAGAGATTATGAATAATGTAAATACAAATTCAGAACTTGTAGAGGATATGGGTATATTAACAAAAAATGCATCTGATATTAAAAAAGTTTTATCATCAATTTCGGGTATTGCAATTCAAACAAATCTTTTGGCACTAAATGCGGCAATTGAAGCATCAAGAGCAGGGGAGTTTGGAAATGGATTTAAAGTTGTAGCAGATGAAGTGAAGAAATTAGCTAGTAAAACACAAATTAGTTTAGGTGAAAGTAATACTTCTGTGAATATTACGATAAATAATATAAAAGAAATAAGTGAAAACATTACAAAAACTAGCCAAAAATTAAGTGTAGTATCTGAAAATATGGGAGATATAAATAGCTCAATAGAACAAATACATTCAAAATCTAAAGAGAGTAATAGTTTTATTGCAGATAAAAAAGAAAATTTTGATAGATTACTTCATAGTATAAAAGCTATTGAAAATATTCAAAAACAGTTAGATATTTTAGAAAAAAACTTTTAAGAATTAATTTTCTAAAAGTTTTTGATATACATCTTTTATAGATTCTCCTGTCATTTTTGCTATTAATTTTGCTTTTATTTTTGGAGCAATATCTAAAGATAATATATCATCTAAATCAAGGTTAAAACCAACAGTTTCTTTTGGTTCAATAATTACAACCCATTCCCCTTTAATATTTATATCTTTAAATTTTTCAAATAGATTTAAAGCAGTGTCTTTATAGCTATTTTGATGGAGTTTTGAAATTTCTTTTGCTAAAAATATTGTTCTATTTGCATCTTTTATACTTAATTCTTCAAGTAGTTTTAGAAGTCTATGTGGTGATTCGTAAAGGATTGCTAATTTAGCATCATTTAAAGCATCATTTAACTTTGAAGCACGACTAACGCCTTTATGGTCTAAAAATCCATAAAAAGAAAAAGTAGTGTGAGAAAATCCACTCATGGCATAAGCTGTTAAAATTGCATTTGCACCAGGAAGTACATCATAGGCAATCTTATTTTGTATGCAAAATTCTACAAGCGAAGCACCTGGATCACTAACGCAAGGCATTCCGGCATCACTTACATAAACAACATTTTTAGAAAAAGTTTCTTTTGCTAAAGATTGTAGAATATGGTTTTCATTGTGAGAATGAAAAGATTTGAATTCTTTGTTTGAAAAGTCTAGGTTATTTTTTTCACCTAAAAGAGTTAGAAGTTTTTTTGTGACTCTTGTATCTTCACAAAAAATAAGTTCCGCTTCCTTAAGGATTCTTAAAGACCTTATTGAAATATCTTCAAGATTTCCTATTGGAGTTGGAACTAAGCACAACATAATATTGTACTATTTAGCCATGTTATATTTAGCTTTGAATTTCTCAACTCTACCAGCAGCATCAACAAGTTTTTGCTCACCTGTAAAGAATGGGTGACAAGATGAACAAATGTCGATTCTTAAAGACTCAACATTTGATTTTGTTTCAAATGTGTTACCACAAGCACAAGAAATTGTACAAACTTTATAATCTGGATGAATATCTTTTTTCATGCCATAATCCTTAATGTAATTAATGTTTAGTAAAAGGTCAAGTCTAATGCAAGCCCTTTAAAAAACTCTTTAGGGACGGGATTATAACGAAAAATACTTAATAATATCTGAATTTAAGTTTTCTATTATATTAGATGTTTTTTCTAAAAATTGTGATTTATTAAAAGTATTTTGTCTTTTTGCAAGTTTTGCTGTATTTGCAGATATTTTTTCTTCTAATTCTTGTTTTGAAAGTTTCCCATCTAAATACTCTAAAGTCTCAATAATACCAATAGAAGCCATACAATTTGGCGCTCTAGTGTATTTTTTTTCTAAAAATATAACTTCATCTATTAATCCTGAATTTATCATTATCTTGGTTCGTTGAGAAATTCTATTTTTTAATTCTTCTTTATCCCAAAGAATTTCAAAAATTTTTAAATCTTTTGCGACAGCAATCTTAGGGTATTTCTCAAAATAAGAAGTAGGGCTTAACCCAGTTTGTTTATAAATAGCATAGGCTTTTTCGATTCTATATCTATCATTTTTTTCAATTCTTTGCATATATTCTTTATCAATTGAGTAAAGAAGTTCATAGGCTTCAAGTTGAGAAATATCTAGTTTTATTTTTGAATCAATACCTTTTGACAAACCATCAATCAAAGCTTTTAAATAAAATCCAGTTCCACCAACAATAATAAGATTTTTTTTATTTTTAATTGCATACTCTTTTGCTTTTTTATAAAGTTCAATAAATTTAACAACATCAAATTCTTCGTTTGGATAAACTTCATCAATTCCAAAATGAATAATTTCTCCTCTTTCTTTAAGAGTTGGTTTTGCTGAAGCTATCTCAATTTCTTTATAAACACAAAGTGAATCAAGTGATAAAATTACAGCGTTTGTTTTTGATGCAATTTCTAAAGATAAGGCTGTTTTACCTGAAGCTGTTGAGCCAATTATTGCTATTTCTTTCATGATTTTACTTTAGAATTATTACAATCTTCTAATTTTTGATTAAGTTCATTTATCTCTTTTTCTTTTTTAATTAAGATTCTTAATAAATCTGAAACATCTTTTGAACCTGAATCTTTAACTTCCATTTGAGTTTTTGAAACACATGAACTTAAGCTAAAAATTAAAAATAAAGTACTAAAAAGTAGGGTGATTTTAGGCATTTGTAACTTTCATAATAAAATAAAATCGATTATAACTAGAAAAAGGTTAATTCTAATTTTTTAATAATATCTTAGATACAATCCTTTTATGAATAAGCTTATACAAAAACTAAATGACTTTAATGAACTAGTTATGTTCAAACACTCTATTTTTTCACTTCCTTTTATTTTTATTGCGATGGTTGTTGCGGCAGATGGTTGGTTTGGATTTAAACTTTTTGTTCTTGGAATTTTAGCAGCTCTTACTGCTAGAAACTTTGCAATGGGATTTAATAGATTTATGGATAGAGATATTGATGCTTTGAATCCAAGAACTATAAATAGACCAAATGTTGATGGCAGAATATCTGCGCCTCAAATGTTTCTTTTTACTATGGCAAATGCTTTAGGATTTATTTTGGTTGCATATTTTGTAAATTCTTTGGCTTTAATTTTATCCGTGCCTATTTTAATAATAATTGGTTCATATTCATACTTTAAAAGATTTTCATATTTAGCCCATATTATTTTAGGTATTTCTTTAGGACTTGCCCCAATTGCTGGTGTTGTGGCTGTGAGTGAAACAATTCCTTTTTGGTCAGTATTACTAAGTATTGGAGTTATGTTTTGGGTTGCAGGATTTGATTTACTTTACTCTTTACAAGATATAGAAGTAGATAAAAAATTAGAATTACATTCTATTCCATCAAAATTTGGGGTTGAAAAAACAATGCAAATCTCAAAAATATTTCACGCTTTAACAGTGATTTTTTGGCTTTTATTTGTGATTGTTTCTGAAAGTTCACATTTTGCATATGTTGCAGTAATCTTAAGTGCTTTGATGTTGTCTTATGAACATTATTTAGTAAATAAAGATTTTAAGAAAATAGATAAAGCCTTTTTTACGGTAAATGGATATCTAGGAATAATATTTTTTGTATTGATAGTTTTAGACAATATTTTCTTTTAATTAAGTTTTTAAGTAAGGACGTGCTATAATCTTGACCTTATTTTTATAATAACAAGTGCGTCTGTGGCTCAACTGGATAGAGCTTCGGGTTTCGGCCCCGGCGGTTGTAGGTTCGAATCCTACCAGGCGTGCCA
>JAQVLW010000013.1 GCA_028703945.1 Aliarcobacter sp.
CTCATACTATAAACTTGATACAAGATATTCAAAATGCTTCAAAAGAACAATTACTTGGAATTGAGCAAATAAATGATGCAGTAAATCAATTAGATCAACAAACGCAACAAAATGCAGCAGTTGCATCGCAAACTCATGATGTAGCTGTATTGACAGATCAAATTGCAAAATTAGTAGTAACAAATGCCGATGAAAAAGAATTCAAAGGCAAAAATGAAGTTAAAGCTAGAAATATAAAATCAGCTGCAATGGGATAGTTTTTAAAATAATTTTATAAACTATAAAAAATATAAAAAAAGGTTTTAATTCATGTTTAGTGAAATGGAAATTGTTTTAGAAAATACTAAAGCAATAGTTTATATAATTGATTTATCTAATTATGAAGTACTCTATGCAAATAAAAAATGTATAGAAGAATTTGGAGAAGTTCTTAATAAAACTTGTTATACAGTATTACAAAAAGATCAAAATTCTCCTTGTAATTTTTGTCCTTTACAACAACAAAATGAAAATCCATTAACTCTTCCCAATGGAACTTCGTATGAATGGGAAAATAGAAATTCTATAAATAATAACTATTACCTATTTACAGATAAAATTACACAGTGGAGTGATGGTAGAAAAGTAAAAGTTCAAATAGGTATTGATATTACTAGACAAAAACAATTAGAACAAGAAGTTTTAAAAGAAAAAGATGATTTTATTAATACTTTTGAAATATTAATTGATTCAACTATTGAAGGGCTTATTATTTATGATGAGAATAAATATTGTATCAAAGTAAATGCTGTTGCTCCTAAATTACTTGGATATACCTCTGAAGAAATGATAGGGAAACATGCTTTAGATTTCATAGCTCCATCTTCACAAGAATTTATAAAAAAAGTTATACTCAACAATAATCAAGAAATATATGAAGCAGAAATGATAAGAAAAGATGGTTCTATTTTTCCAGTAATTTTAAGAGGTAGAGATTTATTTTTACTTGATAAAAAAATAAGAGTTTCTGCAATTATAGATGCAAGTGATATAAAAGAAAAAGAAAAAGAAATTTTAAAACTTGCCCAATATGATAACTTAACATCTCTTCCTAATCGTTTATTATTAAAAGAACTTTTATCTATGATGATAAAAAGAGTAGAAAGAAATGATTATTTTGGAGCTTTACTTTTTATTGATTTAGATCATTTCAAAACAATTAATGACTCAAAAGGTCATGATATTGGAGATTTTGTTTTAATAGAAACAGCAAAAAGAATACAAAGCTGTGTAAGACAAAGTGATATCACTTCAAGATTAGGTGGGGATGAATTTGTAGTGGCATTAGAAATAGAAGAAAATAATCAAAATTTGGCTGTTAATTATATTAATATTATTACTAATAAAATTCTTAAAGAAATTAGAAAGCCCTATTTAATAAATAATTTTGATTTCAGATTAACTGCAAGTATAGGAATTGTATTATTCAATAATAATTATAATTCAATAGATGAATTAATGAAATTTGCAGATGTTGCAATGTACAGTTCTAAAGAAAATGGGAAAAATAGATTTAGTTATTTTGATCCTTTACTACAACAAAAAATAGAACAAAAAGCTATTTTAAATCAAGAACTACAAGAATCAATAGAAAAAAAAGATATGTTTCTTCATTATCAACCCCAATTTCTATTTGAAAATAATCAATTAAAAATAATTGGAGTAGAAGCTCTAGTTAGATGGAATCACTTGAAAAAAGGAGTGATTTCCCCTGCTGATTTTATTTCATTAGCGGAAGAAACAGGTTCAATAATTCCTTTAGGAATTTTGATTTTAAAAGAAGTAATGCAAAAATTAAAAGAGTGGGAAAAAGATAGTATAAAAAAAGAGTGGCGTATTTCTGTTAATATTAGTTATAAACAATTTGAAAAAGAGGATTTTTTAGAAAAACTGAAATTTTTGATAAAAAAATATCAAATTAATTCATCTAAATTAAGATTAGAGTTAACAGAAAATCTATTAATAAAAAATACTCAAACTGTACTCAAAAAAATAAAAGATATAAATGGTTTAGGGTTAAGCCTTTCTATTGATGATTTTGGAACAGGGTATTCATCTTTAGCTTATTTAAAACACTTATCAATAGATGAATTAAAAATTGATCAATCATTTGTTCGTGATATATTGCATGATTCAAATGATTCTGCAATTGTAGAAGCTATGATTTCAATAGGTAACAAATTTAATTTAGAAGTAATTGCAGAGGGTGTGGAGACAAAAGAACAATATGAAAAATTATTAGAAATGGGTTGCTGTTATTTTCAAGGTTATTTTTTTGGGAAACCAGTAATTGCTGATTTACTTCAAAAAAATATTTTTTTAGTCAATAACAATTTATCTGCTACAATTGTCACTCAATAAAAAGGGAATAAATGATATTTGAAAATGAAAAAAAGCTATTAAAAATAATTAAATATGCTCCAACAATTTTTGTTTTGAGTATTACAATTTTTATATTAGCAATATCTTTTTTTGAGAATAAAAAGAAGTTTGAAAAAGATAAGGAAAAAATTCGTTTTGAATATATTCAAAGAAATGAAGAAATTATCAAACAAAGAGTTTATGAGGTTTATGATTATATTAAAAGAGAACAAGAATCTACAGAATTAGAATTAAAAAAAACTTTAAAAGAAGCAATTGATACCGCATATAATATAGCAGATAATATGTATAAAAATAATCCAGATAAAAATATTGATGAGATTAAAAAATTAGTTGTAGATGCGTTAAGAAATGTACAATTTAATAGTGGTAGAGGATATTATTTTATTTATGATAATAGTGGAAAAAATATATTATTGCCCCATAATAAAGAGCTTGAAGGAAATTTTTTTTGGAATCATCAAGATGCAAAAGGTTCATATATTATAAAAGACATGACAGCTCTTTTATCAAAAAGTAATGAAGCTTTTTATGAATGGTATTGGTATAATCCAATAAATCCAGATGTTCAAAGAAAAAAAATTGGTTTGGTTAGAAATCTTGAACAATTTGGTTGGTTTATTGGAACAGGAGAATATTTAGAAGATTTTGAAAAACAGGTTCAAGAAAAAGTTTTAAGGAATATTAAAGAGATACGATTTGGAAACAATGGATATATATTTATTATTAATTATGACTCGATTTATTTAAGTCATATTAAAAAAGAGTTTATAGGTCAAAATGCTATTAAAAATAATGATACAGTTGAAATAAGAAAAGTAATAGAAGATTTAATGGAAATATCTAAGAAAGGTGAAGGTTTTTATTCTTATATCCAAAATAAAAAACCAGATAATGAACTATCAATTAAAAAAATAAGTTTTGTAAAAGGCTTAGATAATTGGTCATGGATGATAGGAAGTGGATTCTATGAAGATGATATGGAAAAAGCTATAAATGATAAAAAGGAGGAATTAAATGAAGAATTTAAAGAATACCTTTTTAAAACAATTATGTTTACCTTTTCTTTAATTATATTCCTTTTGATTATATCTATATATTTTACAGAAATTCTACAAAGAAAATTCAAAAAATATCAATATGAAAAAAACAAACAACAAAATATAATAGCTCAACAATCAAAAATGGCAGCCTTAGGAGAAATGATAGGACATATAGCTCATCAATGGCGTCAGCCTTTGTCATCTATTTCAACATCTTCAACTGGAATGAAACTACAAAAAGAGATGAATATTTTAGAAGATGATTTTTTGATTAAAGGATTGGAACAAATAAATAAATCAGTACAATATTTATCAACAACTATTGATGATTTTAGAAATTTTTATAAACCAAATAAAAATAAAAGTGAATTTAAAATTTTAGATATTATAGATAAAGTTATAAATTTAATTGGCTCTCAATTTATCTCTAATGGAATAAAAATTGTTAAAAGTGGAGATAACATAAAAATAAATACTTATGAAAATGAATTGATTCAAATAATAATTAATTTATTAAATAATGCAAGAGATGAACTTGTAAAAAAAGATTTAGATTATGAAAAATTGATTTTTATAAATGTTCTAAAAAAAGAAAAAAATATAATATTAGAAATTAAAGATAATGCGGGAGGAATTCCTGAAGAAATCAAAGATAAAATATTTAAGGCTTATTTTACTACAAAAAAAGATAATGAGGGAACAGGGTTGGGTCTATACATGAGTAGCCAAATAGTTGAAAATATGGATGCAAAAATTGAAGTTTCAAATGATAACTATGAATTTGAAGGAAAAAATTACACTGGAGCTCTTTTTAGAATAATTATTCCTCTAGTAATAAAAAAAACAAAAGAGAAATAATTGCAATATATTGTAGATTGCGTACTTTTTAATGCTATAATTAAGAGAATATAAATATAAAACTATTTAGGTTGTTCTCAATGAAAAGTATTTTATTATCTTTTTTTATTTCTCAGTTAATCTCGTCAAGTTTATATGCTGCGCTTACTTTTGGCGTTGTTCCTCAACAAAGTCCACTTATTCTTATAAAATCATGGACTCCTGTTATTCAATATCTTGAAAAAGAAACAGGGCAAAAAATTGATTTAAAGATTGAAAGCTCTATTTCAAAATTTGAAGAAATCCTTTATTCTGGTGGTTACGATATTGCTTATATGAATCCATATCATTATATTGTTGCAAATGAAAAAAAAGGCTATAACTCAAAAATTAGAGATGAAAAAGATTTGGTAGGTATTTTGGTTGTCAATAAAAATAGTAACTTAAATAGTATTATAGATATTAAGGATAAAAATTTTCTTTTTGCCTCTGCTAATGCTTTTGCAGCAACACTTCTTACAAAATATGAATTATCTAAAAAATATAATATATATATAGATAAAAATAAAACTTTTACTTATGTTAATTCTCATGACTCTGTATATAAAGGAATTGCTAGAGGAATTGGAGATGTTGGTGGTGGAATTGAAAGAACATTTAATGCCTTGGATGATATGGAAGTAAAAGAGTCACTAAAAATTCTTTATAAAACACAATCTTATCCTAGTCATCCTATTGCATTTAATCCCTCAGTATCAGAAGATATACAAAAGCGGTTTGTTAATGCATTTATGAATATTCCAAAAAATTTGCTAGAAGATTTGAACATGATACATATTATTAAAGCAGATGATGCTACGTACGATATAGTAAGAGACATAGCTAAAGAGCTATCTCTACCAAAAGAGTAAAATGAGATTATCTTTTAAATACAAATTTATTTTATCTTTTGTTTTAGTTGAAATAATATTTATTTCGTTAATAATTTTTTATAATTTTTCATCAATAAAAAGTTTATCTAATTCACTTATTCGAACAAATATAGAATCAAGTAGCAATCTTTTTAGCGAACTTATTAAAACACCTTTAATTATTAATGATTTAGCCACAATTGATAATGCAGTGGAAAGTTTTAATAAAATAGAGTATATAGCAGCTGTTAGAATTGTAAACACCAATAATATAGTGATTTCTCACTTAAATGATAGAAAAACTGAGTATAAAGATATTTTTGATAATAATATAGAGAATATAGAGATTAATGAAAAAATATTTCTCCTTAAATCATTTTTTATTGAGATAAATGAAGAAAAATTAGCAAAGGTACAAATTCTTTATGAATTATCTGATATTTATAAAGTTATAAAAGATACTAGAAATAAAACATTCCTTTTAGTAATCTTGGAAATTTTATTAAGTACATTTGTTGCTTATTTTATTGGTTATAGATTAACAAAAAGACTCATAAATTTAACTTTATCAGCAGAAGAAATATCAAAAGATAAACAAGTTATTATTAAAAAAGATAAAAATATAATAGATGAAGTTTCTATTTTGGCAAATACTTTATATATTATGCAAGATAAAATATTTCAAAGAAACAATGACCTTAAAAAATTGATCGAAAAATTGGAATATTCAACTATTCAATTAAAAAAAGAAAGAGATTTTCAGATCGCTCTAATTAATAATACAAGTAGTGCCATACTTGTATTAAATAATAAATATGAAGTTTATAATGTAAATGATACTGTTAAGAAATTAACAGGTTATAAAAAATCTGAATTAAAAGGTAAATTAATTTGGGATATTTTTAAAGACGATAGTTTAAAATCAATTATTATTAATCAAAGTATAAATGATTATCCAAAAGAGTATGAAAATACATTAATATCTAAAAAGGAATCAAATGCTCTTTATACTTGGTCAAATAGTTTTACTTTTAATGAATATGAAGAAGTAGAATATATAATTTCTGTTGGTATTGATATTTCAACAATAAAAGAAGTTCAAAAAAAATTGGAAAAATATATTAGCCTTGTAAATGAAAATATAATAATATCAAGAACAAATTTAGATGGAATAATAACTGATGTTAGCGAAGCATTTTGTAAAATATCAGGTTTTTCTTCTGAAGAATTAATAGGACAAACTCATGTACTTATGCGTCATGAAGATACTCCATTAGAAGTATATGATAATTTATGGAAAACAATAAAAAATGGTAAAATATGGAAAGCTGAAGTAAAAAATAAAACAAAAGATGGAGGCTTCTATTGGACAGATTCAACTATCTATCCAGATTATGATAATAATGGAAATATTATTGGATATTATGCAATTAGACATGACATTACAAACAAGAAATTTATAGAAAATCTTTCAATTACAGACCCACTTACAAAACTTTATAATAGACGATATTTTGATGATATATTTTATAAAGAGCTGAATCGAGCTAAAAGAGATAAAACAATTTTTTGTTTACTCTCTTTAGATGTGGATTATTTTAAACTCTATAATGATACATATGGGCATCAAGAGGGTGACATTGTATTACAAACAATAAGTAAAATTTTAATGTTAAACTTAAAACGTCCAAGTGATTTTTCTTTTAGAATGGGTGGTGAAGAATTTAGTGCAATATTTACTATGTCAGAGGACAAAGAAATATATGAGTTCTCAGAATATATAAGAAAATCTATAGAAGACACAAAAATTAAACATAAAAAGAATTCTGTATCTCAATTTATAACAGTTTCAATAGGAGTTGTTTTTGTAGATTTTAGTAAAAATCGTGAGATGAATATTCTTAAAAAAGACTTGTATAAATATTCAGATGAATTGTTATATAAAGCAAAAGCTAGTGGAAGAAATAAGGTTTTTATAGAAGAATGGATTGAATAAAAAAGTAAGTAGTTATTTGTATTATAAAAATAAATTAAGAATACTTTTGTTATTTTCAAGTTACACAATAACTATAATATTCTTCTATTCAAATAGTAGGGGGAAATTATTTATGAAAAAGATTATTGCTGTAGCTACATTGTCTGCATTGTGTGTTACTTCTTTATTTGCATTTGATGCAAAAGTTTTTAAAGAACATTCAGATACGGGATATAAATCAGATGAAAAATTGGAATATAAAATTCCAGATGAAAAAAATATTCCGAATAATGAATTTGGAGATTTAGTAAAGTATGGTAAAGAACTTATAGTTCATACTTCAAAATACATAGGTCCTGAAGTTAAAGACTCAAAAATGAGATATGCTGGTAATAATTTAAATTGCCAAAGTTGTCACTTAGATGCCGGAACAAAAGCTTATTCTTCATCGTATATCGGAATCTTTGCAGCCTTTCCTCAGTATGGAGCAAGAGGTAATAGTATAGGTACACTTGCAGATAGAATCAATGGTTGTATGCAAAGAAGTATGAATGGTAAAAAATTACCACTTGATAGTAAAGAAATGAATGCAATGCAAACTTATATGTATTGGTTGAGTCAAGGTTATCCAGTTGGTGGTGTTGATAAATTAGAAGGTAGAGGTTTAAGCCCTATTGATAGAAAAATGATTAAAACTCAAGCTGCAGATCCAGTAAAAGGTAAAGTTGTTTATGAACAACAATGTGCTTCATGTCATGGTTCAAACGGTGAAGGTGTAAAAAATGATGGAAAAGCAAATGGATATTTATATCCACCTTTATGGGGTAAAGATACATATAATAAAGGTGCTGGAATGTATAGAATTCTAAAAGCATCTGACTTTATAAAAAGTAATATGCCTTTAGGTGCAACAAAAGAAAATCCAGTTTTAACTGATGAAGAAGCTTACAATGTAGCTGCATTTATTAATATGGATTCAAATTTTAGACCTGATAAAGCTGATAGAATAAAAGATTTTCCATTAGAAGATGTAAAAGCTCCTGATGTTTATAGACCAAATATCGAAACAAAAGAGAACCAAGTAGGTCCTTTTGGAAAATTTATAAAATAAACTAAAAAAAGAGAATACCTAATGTGTATTCTCTTTTAATTAGTTAAAATTACTCATGAATAAAACATACAAAAAATTTATTTTATCCTTTATTATCATTTTTATCACACTATTATATTTTTTATATAAATACAACAATAAAGTAGAACAAAATCAAGTTGATATTTTGGTTTCAAATAGAGTTGAAATTGTGCAAAATGAATTAATAAATCAAAAAAATCATGCTTTATCTTTGGCTATATTATTTTCTAAGAATCAAAATATAATTAGTTTTTTAGAAAAAAATAAACCAAAAGAGTTAAAAAAAGAGCTTTTAAGTTCCCTTGAAAATATAAAAAATTATACAAATATAAATAATATCCAAATTCAGGTTCACACAAAAGATTTAAAAGTTTTTGTACGAAGTTGGGAAGATAAAGATACGGGATTGAGTTTAGAGAGTTTTAGAAAAGGCTTAATAAAAGTAAAAGAAACTAAAGAACCTTTTGTATCAAATGAACTTGGGAAAAGATTTAATATAAAAGCTATTTCTCCTATTTTTAATCAAAAAAATGAATATATAGGAACTCTTGAAATAATTTTTGATTATAGTGATTTAAGAAATAGACTAAAATATATGGGAATTGAGATTATTCCACTTTTGAAAAAAGAGTATTTGCCAATTGCAACATCCCATCAAGATAATAGTTTTTTACATGATTTTGTGATTATTCAAAATGATTATGATAAAAAGTTTTATGATTTACTTTTACAAAATAAAAGTTATTTAACCAATGAAAACTTTTATTATGAGTATAATAATAAGATAATTACTCAAATTCCTTTAGGTGATAATGATTTAAAAAGTGTTGGAATTTTAATGATTTCTTTTAATAAAAATGAACAAAATTTCAAATATTTACCAAGATATGAGTATTTAGGAGAGATAAATACAAAAGATACAAACTTCAAAAGCAACTTTTTAAAAGAAAAAAAAGAGATTATTATAAAGTGAAAATATGAAAATTTTACTACTTGAAGATGATTATTTATACAAAGTATCCATAAAAGAATTTTTGCAAGAGCTGGATTTTATTGTAGATGATTTTGAAAATGGTGATGAAGCTTTGGATGCTATTTTTTCAAATAGTTATGACTTATTGCTTTTAGATATTAGAGTGCCTGGAATGGATGGTTTTACTTTGCTTGAAACTATACGAAAAGAGGAACTAAATACTCCAATTATTATTCTTACTTCTTTAACAGATATTACAAATCTTAGCCGAGGTTATGACCTTGGTTGTAATGATTATATTAGAAAACCTTTTGATTTGATTGAACTAAAATTTAGAATTGAACAACTTATTAAAAATAGTTGTTTTAAAACTTTTGATGATTTTATACAAATTGCAGTAGATTATGAGTTTGATGTAAAAAAAAATATTTTATATAAAGAAAAAGAACAAATTGATTTAAGTTTTAAAGAGAGTGAATTAGTCTCTTTTTTAGTTCAAAATAGAGGTTTCTTTGTCTCTATTGAAACATTACATGAAAGAATTTGGGAAAATAAAGATATTTCATATTCTGATATTAGAATGTGTATAAAAAGAATTAGAGAAAAAACTTGTAAAGATTTTATTAAAACCAAAAGATTTGTAGGATATAAAATTGATAAATAATAAATATGAGATTAAATATATTTTAATTCAAGTTTTATTGACTTTATTGATTGCTTTTATTCCAATATATTTTTATTTAGATTCTTCATTTGAAAATCAAAATATAAAAGATAAAATGGATTTAAAAAATCATGCTTATTCTGTAATTTCAAAAATTGATAGTTTTGAAAAAGAGAATAGTTCAATTTTTTATTATCCTCGTTCAAATATATATTTTTCTGGTATTTTTGATAAAAACAATCAAATAATTTTTTCTTTATTAAAGAAAAATAATCTAGATTTTTTTGATGAGTTTCTTATAAGTAAAAATGAAATTTGTTATAAAAACTATTTAAATGAAAATATCTTTGAAGCAAAATTTTTGGTTGTTTGCAAAGAAATTGATAACTCACAAGTAATATATAATGCAATTATTTTGATTTTGTCTATTAGTTGTTTTATATTCTTATCATCATTTTTTATCATTAAACAAAGTATTGAACCATATAAAAGATTAAATCAATACTTAGATGATTTTCTAAAAGATGCAATGCATGAATTAAAAACTCCAATTGGAGTTGCCAGAATAAATGTAGATATGCTACAAATGCGACTAAAAAATGATAAATATATCTTGCGAATAAAATCAGCTTTAAAAAATATGACAGTTATTTATGAAGATTTAGAATATTATATGCAACAAAATATGGTAAAAGATGAAAAAACTGATATAAACTTTTCACTTTTTTTGGAAAGAAGAATAGAGTTTTTTAATGATTTAGTAATCTCAAAAAATATCAAATTTACAAAAAATATCCAAAATGATATTCATATAATTTTTAATGAATTAGAACTTTATAGAATCATTGATAATAATATTTCTAATGCAATAAAATATTCAAAAGATGGCTCAATCGTTGAAATATCTTTACAAAAAGATAACAATCAAATCAGATTAATATTTAAAGATGAAGGAATAGGAATAAAAGATAAATCAAAAATCTTTGAGAGATATTACAGAGGTGATAAAATTACCGGTGGTTTTGGAATAGGGCTTAGTATAGTTAAAAATATTTGTATAAAAAATAAGATTGAAATAAAAGTTGAATCACAAGTAAATAAAGGAACAACCTTTATTTACTTATTTTGACTCAGTAGGTAATTTTTTTACTAAAACTGAATATCCAGAACAAGTACAAGAGTCATCTATTGCTTCTTCAATTTCTCCAATTTTAGAAATAAGTTGCCAGTTGTTTTTTGTAGCATCTTGTAATGTTTTATAACCATTACTTTTTAGGTTTATATCATTACATTTGTTTAAACATGTTTTTTTATTTCCTGAATCTCTCCATGAATCAAAAAATGTCATATTTCTTTCATCTTTTTTTGTTTGCAAGATTCTACTTTTTTGCTCTCTAGCTATTTCTCTTTTTTGAATCTCTTTTCTTTCTTGTACAGTTTGTTCTGTACTTTCAATAGCTGGTTTTTCAAATTCAGGCGGTTTTCTATTTAAATAAATTCTTTTTGCAGCATCATCTATACTTACAGAATAATAAAGATTAGAATTATCATTTGCTTGATGTATTATAAAGTAAGGTTCTTTATCTACTTCACAAGCATTAGCTAGATTTTTTGAATATGAATTAACATACTGTTTATTAATATAATAATTTGTATAAATTAATTTACCATTTTTCTCAGAACAAAATTTTGTAAATTTTGAAACTAAGGCATTTTTTTCTTCTTCTTTTGTTATCGGAGTTATTGTTTTATACAATTTCTGATTTACATCATATTCAAATGACTCATTCAAAACATCATCAATAGTTTTAACTTTAGGTTTTTCAACTTTTTTCTCAATTGATTTATTTGCACACGCAGTAAAAAAGATTGATGTAGATATAACAAACAATCCTATTTTTAAAATATTTTTTATTTCCATTTTTAGACTAAATCTCCATTCCATTTTCTAAAATAATTTTATTTCTTCCATTCTCTTTTGCTTGATATAAAAGCATATCAGCTTTTTGAAGAGTATTTTCATAAGTAGCATAACTGCTTCTGATTGCAACTCCTGCTGAAAAAGTAACTTTGATTTTTTTATCTTTATATAAAAAGCTATTTTCTGTAACTATTGTTTTTATTCTTTTTAAGAACTGCAATAACTCTCTATTAAGATTGAAGTGAATAATTGCTACAAATTCTTCCCCACCATATCTTCCAACCAAATCATGGTCTCTTATGCTTTTATTTAAAATTTTTCCAAAAGTAGATAAAACAACATCTCCACACTCATGTCCATAAGTATCATTTAATTTCTTAAAGTGGTCTAAGTCAAAGAAAATAACTGCATATTGAGTTTTAATTCTTTCATAAGCACTCTCCACTTTTTTTATTTCATCACTAAAAGCTCTTCTTGTTAATAATCCAGTTAAATGGTCTTTCATATTTTCAGCTTTTGTTCTGTTTAGCTCAGACTCAAGAGTTTTCACTTTTTCTTCAAGTTCTTGAACTTTTGATTTACCAGTTTGAAGTTTGTTCGTTACTGTATCCATTTCTTTTTCAATAGATGATGCAGCATTAATAAGTTCATTTTGTAGTAATGTAAGCGCTTCAAACCCATTATCTTGTAAGTTGATAGATGCAATTTTTTCTTTTATATTAAGAACATTTTTAGAACCAGAACCATTACTTGAAATAGCTTCATTTAAATATTCTTCCATCAATAAAACAAGTTTAGAAATATCAGAAGTTCTCTCAATTACGATTTTTTTATCTCTTTCAAATCTTTTATTTATAAAATCTTCAATTTTATCTTGAATCTCTTGAATAAATAAAAGATTAGGTTCTTTTTCTATTTTTGAAAATAATTGATCTATTTCATCATCAGTTTGGGGGCAAATAGATGGCAAAACAGATTTTTTTATCAAAATTGCTAATTGTTGAACATTTTGGGGATTAACTCTCTTTAGTAAAAGAGGAACTAGTTTTTCAGGTAAGTCAAGGTTATTTAATTTTACCTCTTCTCTTTCTTTTTCGCTTAAGTTATTTAAAATATTTTTAAACTCATTATTCATGTAATGTTTCCTAAATCTGATTTTTTCTAAAATTATCCTAAAAGCTTTTTAACCATTTCATTAATTCTTTTTCCATCTGCAACACCTGCAAATTTTTTAGTTGCCATTCCCATAACTTTTCCTATGTCTTTCATAGATGTAGCTGCTACTTGTGAAATAATCTCTTTCATTCCAGCTTCTAATTCAGCATCAGTTACTTGAGTTGGAAGATATAACATAAAAACATCAACTTGTTCTTGTTCTTGTGCCACTAAATCATCTCTTGAAGCTGCTTTATATTGAGAAATAGATTCTTCTCTTTGTTTGATACCTTTTTGAATTAATTTAATAACATCTTCATCATTTAAATCTTTTCTCTCATCTACTTCAATTTGTTTAATCATAGTATTTATAGATCTTATAGAATCTCTTTTTACTACATCTTTATCTCTCATTGCAGTCTTTAAATCTTCTTTTAATTGTTCTTTTAAGTTCATGAAAATCCTTATATTTAATAATATTTAAGTAAATTATATCTTTTTAAGAATTAAAGCTTTCTATTAATTCTTCTAGTTCTAAAAATCTTTCGACTTTTGTTTCATAAATTTCTTTTGTAGCATCAAGCTCTTGTGACATCGCAACAATGCCTTTTTGTTCATAACATTTTGGGTTCATTAAACAATCATTAATTTCTTCAAGTTTTAATTCTAAATCTTCAAGTTCTTTTGGTAAATTATCATATTCTCTTTGGTCTTTGTATGAAAGTTTTGTTTGTTTTTTAATAGATGGTGTAACTTTTTCATTACTTGCTTCTTTTGCTATTTCATTTTCAAGTGCATCTAATTCTCTTAGCTCTTTTTCAATTTCTAAGTATTCACTATATGGTTGGAAACTTTCCATTATATGACCATTTCCTTGAAATACAAAAAGTTTTTTTGCTATTTTATCAACAAAATATCTATCGTGAGAAACGAAAATTAAAGCACCTTGGAAGTTTTGTAAATATTCTTCTAAAATATTAATTGTTGGAATATCTAAGTCATTTGTGGGTTCATCTAAAATCAAACAATCAACTTTTTTTGTAAAAAGTAAGGCAAGAGCAACTCTATTTTTTTCTCCACCACTTAAAACACCAACTTTTTTATCAAGATATTCTCTTGGAAATAAGAAGTTTTTTAAGTATCCAAAAACATGCATGTTTCTTCCATCTTGAAGAACAACTCTATCTCCACCATTTGGACAAAAAGTTTCTAATAAATTTCTTTCATCATCTAAAGATTCTCTTTGTTGATCAAAATATCCAATTTCAAAATCACCTTTTTTAAACGCTCCACTATCTATTTTCATTTTTTCCATAAAGATTTTTAAAAGAGTTGATTTTCCACTTCCATTTGGTCCAACTATTGCAATAGTATCTTTTTGTAAAATCCTAGTTGTAAAATCAATAATTAGCTTTTTATCTCCCAATGCTTTATTTACATCATCAAGTTCATAAAGCATTTTCTTTTTATTTTTTTGATTATCATCTGTATTAAATGATTTTTGTTCTCTTTGCAGTTCTAACGACATTTTTCTAATAGCAGCAGGATTTGACCGAGCTTTTTGTTTTAAATCAAAATACTCTGATTTTCTTCTTTCATTTCTTTTTCTTCTGGCCGTTACACCATGTTGCATCCAATGAGCTTCTCTTTTTACAAGTCTTATTAGATTGTCATGTTCTTTTTGCATATTTTCTAAAAGGTGTTCTTTTTGCTCCAAATATGAAGAGTATCCACCATTGAATTTTCTCAAAACTCCACCATCAACTTCAATAACACTTGTTGCAATATTATCAATAAAGTATCTATCGTGAGAGATAAAAAGTAGGGTAAAATTGTTTTTTAAAAGTAATTGCTCTAAAAATTCAACCATATAAACATCAAGGTGATTTGTAGGTTCATCTAAAAGTAAAACATCAGGTTTTTTAAGTAATAATCCAGCAAGACTAACACGTCGTTGTTCCCCACCACTTAGAAGATTTACATCTTTAAATTCATACTGTTTTAGTTGGAATTCCACTAAAACTCGCTCAATCATATTGTCCAAATCCCAAGCATCATGAAAGTCAATAAAGGTTGCTAATTCACTTTGTCTTCTAATCAAATCTGTATTTTCATAATCAGTTGTAAGACGATTTGTAAGTTCTTCATACTCATTTCTAGCATTTTTTAATTCAGCTAGTTGATTTTCAATTGCATCTCTTACATTTAGATTATCTTTGAATTTTGGTTGTTGGTCTAGCATCTCAATTTTAAGAGATTTATCAATAGCCATCTCACCACTATCAGGCTCTGTTTGTTTCATAATTATTTTAAAAAGTGTAGATTTACCTTGTCCATTTTGTCCAATAACAGCAATTCTTTGCCCATGGTTTAAAGTAAAATTTGCATCTTTTAAAATAACTTTTGTGTCATATTGTTTTGAAATGTTTTGAAGGTCTATTAGTGCCATGTATATTTTCTTCTTTCCCGTATTATAGGCTTTATAGCGTTAAATGTATTGACATGTTTTAGCTTAGTTTTGGATAAAATGTATCCCAATTAACAAAAAAGGTGATACTTGTATCACTTTTTTAAAAAATGTGTATCCCAAAAAACATGTCTATTACTAAAAATTTATAATTTATTTCTATTTTTGAAGTGGAATACTACTGTAAAATGGGTGTTAAAAAGCTTAATGCCTATTTTTCGATACATATCAAAACAATGTGATACAAGTTAAATTATGACACATAAAATTTAAACTAAAATATTATTTATTTCCCATTCTTTTAAGACACCAAAAGCTATAATAAATAATTTTATAAATAACAAGGAATAATCAATAAAATGGCAAAACTAAATTTAGAAACACTAGAAAAATGGCTTTGGGATAGTGCCAACATATTAAGAGGGCATATTGACTCAAGCGATTTTAAGAACTATATTTTTGGTTTAATGTTTTTAAAACGAGCTAGTGACCAATTTTTTGAAGAAGCAAAAATTGCTGTTGAAAAAGAGGGCATTGATTTAGAAGAAGCCATTGAAGACGAGGATTATCATAGATTTTTTATTCCTAAAAATGCGTGGTGGAGTGAAATTGCTAAAAAAACTGAAAATATTGGTCAAGCCATAGACCAAGCATTTAGTTCTATTGAAGAATATAACTCTTCTTTAGAGGGAGTTATGACAGCTGTTCATTTTGGAGATAGTGAGAAACTTCCTGATAGTTTACTTTCAAGACTTTTACAACACTTCAATAAATACTCTTTATCAAATAGCGACCTTGAAAATCCTGATATTTTAGGAAACTCTTATGAGTATTTGATTAGACAATTTGCAGACGATAGTGGAAAAAAAGGTGGGGAGTTCTATACTCCAAAAGAGGTAGTTCAACTACTTGTGCAACTTATCAAGCCAGAGGCTGGAAATAGTATCTACGACCCAACTTGTGGTTCAGGTGGTATGTTAATCGAATCAGCTCACTATATTGCAAAAAATGGTGGTATGTTAGGTGAATATGTAGATTGTACATTAAAAGGTCAAGAGAAAAATCTAGGAACTTGGGCTGTTTGTAAAATCAATATGATAGTTCATAACTTCAAAGATAGTGATATAAGAAAGGGCGATACTTTAGGAAGCCCAAAACATATCATAAATGGAGAACTTGAAACATTTGATAGGGTTATTGCTAATCCTCCATTTTCACTTTCAAACTGGTGGGGAGCTGCTGAAGTTGATATAAAGAATGACGCAAAAGGTAATCCTATAACTCCAAAATACAATGATTTAGTATCTGACGAATATGGAAGATTTAAGTATGGTATTCCTCCAAGAAGTTATGGAGATTTAGCATTTTTACAACACATGTTAAGTGTGCTTAAGCAAAATGGAAAAATGGGAATAGTTTTACCCCATGGAGTTTTATTTAGAGGTTCAAGTGAGGGAAAAATTAGAGAAGCACTTTTAAAAGAGGATTTAATAGAAGCTATTATTGGACTTCCTGAAAAACTATTTTATAATACAGGAATCCCCGCAAGTATCATAATCATAAATAAATCAAAACCACAAGAACTAAAAAATAAAGTTATGATAATAGACGCTTCAAGTGAATACAAAGAGGGTAAAAATCAAAATACTCTAAATCCTGAAAGTATAGATAAAATTGTAAAAGCCTATGAATCAAAACAAGATATAGAAAAGTTTATGAGAATAGTTGATTTAGAAGAAATCAAAGAAAACGACTATAACTTAAATATTGCAAGATATATAGATACAAGTAGCGAAGAAGTAATAATAAATATCGAAAATGTTATAAATAAAATAGCTGATATTGAAGAAAAAGAAAAAGAAATAGATACAAAACTAAATGAATATCTTAAAATTTTAGGGTTTATTTCATGAGTAAGTTGCCTACAGATTGGAAATTCGATACTTTTGAAAATTTAGAAATTCAAATTATTGACGGTGATAGAGGTAATAATTATCCAAAACAAAATGAATTTATGCAAGAAGGATATTGTTTATTTTTAAGTGCCAAAAATGTTACTAAACGAGGTTTTGAATTTATTGAAAAGCAATTTATTAGTAAAGAAAAAGATTCTTTACTTAGAAAAGGAAAATTATCAAAAGGTGATTTAGTATTAACAACAAGAGGAACTGTTGGTAATGTTGCATTTTTTAATGATTCTATTAAATATGATAATATTAGAATTAATTCAGGAATGGTTTTGTTAAGAGTAAGGGATAATGTAGATAATCTTTTTTTATATAAAATTATGACTTCTGATTTTATTCAACAATATATTCAAAATATTGCTTTTGGTAGTGCACAACCACAATTGACAGTAAAAGAAATTAAAAAATTTCAAATTCCTCTTCCTCCCATTGAAGAACAAAAGAAAATCGCTGACATTTTAAGTACAGTTGATAAAAAAATAGCTTTTGTAGAAGAAAATATAAATGCAACAGAAGAATTAAAAAAAGGTCTAATGCAAAAACTTCTCACAGAGGGAATCGGTCATACAGAGTTTAAAGATAGTGAACTTGGTAGAATTCCTGAAAGTTGGGAAATAGTTAAATTAGAAGATTGTATCATTGGTAAAGGTCAATATGGAATAAATGCAGCCGCAGTTGATTTTAATGAAAAGTTACCTAGATATTTAAGAATTACAGATATTGACGATAGTGGAAATTTTATTAAAGAAAATTCAAAATCTGTTGATACAACTGAAATTGATACATTTTCATTGAATGAAAATGATATTGTTTTTGCAAGAACTGGAAATACAACTGGTAAAACATACCTTTATAATAAAAAGGACGGTGAACTAATATTCGCAGGATTTTTAATTCGATTTACTCCAAATCAAGATATTTTAGATTCAAGATATTTAAAATTATATACTGAAACTAGTGATTATTGGAAATGGGTTAAAGTAATGTCAACAAGAACTGGACAACCTGGTATAAATAGTAATGAATATGGAAAATTATCTATTAAATTTCCTTCTTTAGAAGAACAAAAACAAATAGCAGAAATTCTTTCAACAGTTGATAATAAACTAGAAAATTTAAAAGAGAAAAAACAATATTTTGAAGAACTAAAAAAAGGTTTAATGCAAAAACTACTTACTGGAGAGGTTAGGGTTTAATATGGAGTTTATATCAAATAATTTACCTTTAGAAATTGATATTGAAACAAAAGCAATATTAAAAAAATCAATTTTGGCAAATAAAGCACTTGCAAAATTAAATGGTGTAGCCAAAATCATACCTAATCAAGCTATTTTAATAAACTCTTTGATTCTACAAGAAGCAAAAGATAGTTCTGAAATTGAAAATATTATAACTACCCATGACGAACTATATCAATCAAATTTGGATATTTCAAATATTTCCCACGCTACAAAAGAAGTACAAAGTTATAGTAGAGCCTTATTAAAAGGTTTTGATTTGGTAAAAGAAACTTCTTTACTTCTAACTCGACATATTGTAGACATTCAACAAGAATTAGAGGGAAATGTTGCAGGTATTAGAAAACAATCAGGAACAGTTCTAAAAAATCAAGCAACGGGTGAAGTAATTCATACTCCACCACAAGAAGAATCAACTATACGAAAACTTCTTGATAATCTTGAACAGTATATAAATACAAATGACGGGATAGACCCACTTATTAAAATGGCAGTTATTCATTATCAATTTGAAACAATTCACCCATTTTATGACGGTAATGGAAGAACTGGAAGAATTATAAATATTTTGTATTTGGTTTTAAATGAGCTTTTAGATTTACCAATTTTGTATTTAAGTAGTTATATTATCAAACATAAAGCTGATTATTACAGACTCTTACAAGAAGTAAGAACCAAAGGAAGTTGGGAAGAGTGGATTATTTATATGTTAGAGGGAATCGAACAAACAGCAACAAAACAAGTTCAATTAATCAATGATATAAAAAAGTTAATGGATAACACAAAAGAGAAACTAAAAGCTGAACTTCCAAAGATTTATTCAAAAGACCTTTTAGAAGTATTGTTTATTCACCCTTATACAAAAATTGATATGATAGTAGATAAATTAGAAGTAACAAGAAAAACAGCTTCATTATATTTAAATCAATTAGAAGAAATTGGTTTAATGAACGGTGTAAAACTTGGAAAAAGTAAATTTTTTGTAAATGTTAAGCTTTTTGAATTATTACAAAAAGGTATGTAAAAAATGAAAAAATTTACCCATGAGAATAAGTATATGTGTAAAAAATGAAAAAAATTACCCATATAAAAAAGAATATGTTGAAAAAATAGAATAATTTACCTATGAAAATATTAGAATAAAGGCTTAGAAAAATATGAAATTTAATGTATTTTGTGACGAAACATTACCTGATTTATTCACAACTTCAAAAGATAGTGATAAAAAATTATTGATTGGTAGTTTATGGATAGAAGCTGAATTAAGAGAAGAAATTAAGCAAGATATTAAAAAATTAAGAGTTGAACATAATGTTTGGGGTGAAATTAAATGGTCAAAAGTTTCAGCCTCAAAAGAAGCTTTTTATTTAGATTTAATTGATTTGTTTTTTTCTTATGGTATGCAAGTAAGATTTAGGTGTATTGTAGTAAATCCAAAACAAATAAATTGGTCTTATCATGAAAATGATAAAGAACTTGGATTTTATAAATTTTATTTTTTTGTTTTAGATAAATGGATTAAAAATTTTAATGAGTATTCAATTTTTTGTGACGCAAAGGTAAATAGAGATTTATCAAGATTGAATAAACTTCAAGAAATATTGGAAATTTCAAATAGAAATTCAAATATTGAAAGAGTTCAGGCTTTACCTTCAAAAGAAGTAGTTCTTATTCAATTATCAGATTTTTTATTAGGTGCAACAAGTAGTAGAATCAATAATATTGAACATACAAATAAAGCAAAAATAAATGTTATAAACAGATTGGAAAAACATTTAGCACATAAAATAGAACCTACAACTATGGGTGAAAATAAATTTAATGTATTTGCAATACAGCTAAATGGTGGTTGGTAATGTTACCTCCTTTTGTAATATAAAAATCATTTTGAAAAAGTATATTGTAAAACTCCAACATTAACATTTGACGGGATTAAGGTATTTTTCTCAAAAGATAAATTTGAACATGCTTTTTTTGAAAGCACTAAAAGAAATGGAGTTAAAGATATTTTTTCAGAGGAACGAGCTAAAAGAATTGATTGGATAAAAGCAACTCTGGAAAATCCAAAAGCTGATTTATACCAAGGTTGGGATAAGGATTCAAAAAGATATTTTCCTCATAGAAGAGTAAGTGTTGTATTTGGTGATTTTGCTGTTATTATTGGATTGAGTTTAAATAAAAATGGTGAATTAAAAGGAAATTTTATTACTTGTTATGAAGCAAACAGTAGCATAGGTAAAATAAGAACTTCACCAATTTGGGATAAAGAAAAATGTTTGGATTATTTAAAATGAAAGAATTTCGGTCGCTGATTTGCTACGCTGGCACTGCGACCCAAGCCTCGATAGATTCAACTTTCGATAGATAGTGAATTCAAATTGCATTATAGTTGTATTAATATTAAAAATCTATTAAACTCTACTCCAGCCAGCTTGAATCAGAGGCAATCCCTACTCATAATCTTCGGGTGATACTGGAGCTTATTATTTTAAGTCGCCCATAAGGCAGGACGAAATGCCACTTGTAAAAAGTAAATACTTTTTCCTACCCCTATAATATAGCTTTGATAGGTCAAGAGTGAAAGTATTACATATCAATAATTAAAGAGTAGTTAAAATAGATTTATAGTGTTCTTTTAGTTCTTCTTTAGTTGTTTTAGAATTTTCAACTTTAATAGAACTATAAACAGCATTTACTATCATTTTTTTTTCTTTTTAGCAGTAGAAAAGTATTTATTAGTGTTACTTATGGTTTTCTTCATAAAAAACATTGTATATTAAATAGAATCAATAAAGGATAAAATTTGAGCCAAACACCTGAATATTTATATAGTGAACTTCCAGCCATTGAGCTTTTTAAAAAACTAGGATTTAATTACTTTGACGGTTCTATTGCAGATACTAGAGAATCAATTAATGAAGTTATTTTAGAAGATAGATTAAGACAAAGTTTACTAAAAATAAATCCATGGCTTCAAAATAATACTTTAGAAAAAGTTATCAGAAAACTAAAAAATATTCAAGCTTCAACTCTTATGGAAGCAAACCAAATTGTATTCGATTTTATCACAAAAAAAGATTCTATTACTGAAAAACCAACTCCTGAAGCTAAACCACAACCTGTTTTTATAATTGATTATGAAAATATTGAAAATAATGATTTTTTAATAGTTAATCAAATGAAATATCAAGGAATTCATAAAAACTCAATTCCTGATATAGTAGTTTATATAAATGGCTTACCTTTGGCAATTATCGAAGCAAAATCTCCAAAAGTATCTATTACTGACGCTATTAGTGATATAGGATACTATCAAGAAAATTCTCAAAAGCTTTTTTACTATAATCAAATTTGTATAGGTATGAATAAAGGAAAAGCACTTTATGGAACTATTGGTTCACAATTTGCCCACTACTCAAAATATAAACTAGAAGATACAAAAGAGCTTGAAGAGTTAGTTGAAAGAACTCCAACAGCTCAAGATATTTTGATTTACTCATTGTTTAAAAAAGAAATGTTGCTTGATATTATTAGAAACTTTACAATTTTTGAAATAGACCAAGGAAGAACAATAAAAAAACTTCCAAGATACCAACAACTAAGAGCAGTTAATAAAATCATAGATAGATTAAAGACTGAAAATAAAGGTGGTGTTGTTTGGCATACGCAAGGTTCAGGAAAATCTATTACTATGGTTTACCTAGCTACGAAACTTCGAAGAGAAGAAGCAGGGTTTGATAATCCAACTATTTTAGTTGTAACTGATAGAATAGATTTAGATAATCAAATAAGCTCAACTTTTAGAAGAACTGGATTTTCTAATCCAATTCAGGCAGTTAGTATTTCAAACCTAAAAGAGCTTTTAAAAGATTCTTATGGAAAAACTCTTATGACAACTATTCATAAGTTTCAAGAGAGAGCTGAAGAGCAAAAAGAAGAGATAGAAATACTAAGTGATAAATCAAATGTATTTGTATTGATTGACGAAGCTCATAGAAGCCAATATGGCATGACAGCTGCTTATATGAGAAACTCATTACCAAATGCAAAGTTTATTGCATTTACAGGAACACCAATTGATAAAGAACAAAAATCAACTCTTAGAACTTTTTATGGTGGAAGTGATTATATTGATAAATATACAATCAAACAATCAGTTGAAGACGGTAATACTTTAGCTATTCGATACCAAACAGGAATGCCTGAATATTTTATAGAAAAAGATTTAATGAATGAAGTATTTAGCTCTGTTTTTGGTCATGAAAGTGAGGAAAAACAAGCAAAGCTAAAATCAAAAGCAGCTTCACTTGATACTTTTTTAATGGCAAAAAGAAGAGTAGAAGAAATCGCAAAACATATACTTAAACATTTCCAAGAAAAAATCTATCCAAACAATTATAAAGCAATGTTAGTGTGTCACAATAGATACCAAGCAATAGCTTATCAAAAAGCATTTTTAAAACTAAAAGAGCAAGGACTTAACTCTTTTGAATCAAAAGTTATCATGAGTTTTGATAATAAAAAAGATCCAATTGAATTTAGAGAACTAGCAGTTGAAGAAGATAAGATTAAAAAAGCAATTGAAGAGTTTAAACTTCCTTTTGGAAATGAAAATGAGAAATCAAAAAGCGGTGAAAAAAGATTTGATAATACAGCTATTTTAATTGTTTCAGATATGCTTTTAACTGGATATGACGCTCCAATAGTTCAATGTATGTATATTGATAAACTATTAAAAGAACATACACTTTTACAAGCAATAGCAAGGGTAAATCGTACAAAATCAGGTAAAGAATACGGTTTAGTTGTTGATTATGCAGGCATTACAAACTATTTGACAGAAGCTTTAAAAATCTTTAGTGGTGATTTAGAAGCCCAAGACGTTATGACAGATATTGAAAATGAAAAAACTATTTTAGAAAATAGACACTCTAAAATGGTTGCATTCTTTAATGATATAAAAATTGATAGATTTAAAGATAGAGCTAAATTCGTGGACGAATGTGTTTTATACTTAGAACCTGAAGATTTAAGGGATAAATATATTGATTTAGTAAAACTATTTAATAAATCAATGGATATTGTTTTACCTGATTCTTTTGCCACAAAGTTTGAATATGATTTAAAACTTTATAATGATATTAAATTAGAAGCTGTAAATACCCATACACCAGAAAAAATGTTTATTACAAGAGAAGAAACTAAAAAAATTCAAATGATAATAGACGAGCATTTAAGAGCTACTGGAGTTTATTATTTATTACATGAGGCTATTGATATAACAGACCCTGAAGCTTTTAGAAGAGAGTTAGAAAATAAAAGTGGTAAAACAAAAGAGCTTACAATTGCAAATAGAATAAAACATACTATTCAAGCTAATAAAAAAGAGAATCCAGACTTTTACAAAGATATTGCAAAAAGACTTGAAGAGTTAATCAAAGCAAAAGAAGAAGATAGAATCACTCAAGCTCAACTTTTAATAGAGTTTGACAAGCTTCAAGAAGAGATTAGAAATTCAAAAGAAGAATGGAAAAGATTAGGACTTGCCTCAAAAGAGCAATTCCCAATATTTAAAACCCTTGAAAAAGTTGTTCCAAACTCAAAAGAGTTTACTATAGCAGTTTTTGAGAAAATTGGTATGTATCTTCAAAAATCAGATTGGAAAGACCATGACGATATAAAAAAAGAGATTAGAAAAAATATAAAATCACTTTTAAGAAATAATGGTGTTGATAAAGAATTAGTTAATTCATTACCAATTACTATATTAGAGATTTTAGAAAATCAATGATTGAATCTATTGATTATGGAACTCAAATAATAGAGTTTGAAGTTCAAAGAAAAAAAGCTTGTAAAAACACATATATTACAGTTGAACGAGATATTGGAGTAGTTGTAAAAACAAATACAGATATTTCAATTGAAGAGCTTAAAACTCTAGTAAAATCAAAAGCTAAATGGATTTTAAAAAAGTTTGAAGAAATAGGGCAATCAATAGATTATGGAAAAATAGTAACTGGTTCAAGACTTTTTTATATGGGTAAAAGCTATTATATAGAGCTTTTAAAAGAGGATAGAATTGATTATAAAATAGAGTTTATTCACTCAAAATTTATAATAACAACTCCTTTAAATGCTGAACAAACAAAAATAAATGAAACTATTGAAGAGTTTTATAAACAAAAAGCCGAAGATAAAATCACTAAATTAGTAAATAAATATAGTGATATTATGAAACTATATCCTGTAAAACTATATTTTAAAAACTCTAAAACAAAATGGGCTAGTTGTTCTGCCTCTAATAAAATATCTTTTAATCCCGAAGTTATGAAGTTAGCCTCTTCACTAATTAAATATGTAGTTATTCATGAATTAGCTCATATCCAATATAAAAATCACTCTAAAGATTTTTGGAATCTAATTAAAAAATATATGGGTGATTATCAAAAGAAAGAAGAAATTTTAAGAGGCTTTGAGAAAAAGCTTTAAAATAAAAAAGGCTCAATCAAAAGATTGAACCTTTAAAACTACCCGTGTGATACAAAATTTAATTAAATTAGAAAATAGACCTATTTATGTAAAATATTTGAAGCTGTAAGTTCGATATACAGGTGTTTAGAGGAATAAATTAATAGACAAGTTTTGTAGGTCTATTAGTGCCATTTGATTTTATATACTCCCATAGAATGGTGTTTAATTTATATAATTAGTAGTTATGTAATTCCTTAAAATTAACTTTTTGATGTCATACTTTTATGGAAAATACTTTTTTGTGTCATATTTTTTAAAATATGTCATATTCCCATATCCATACATAATTTCTAATTTTTTTAAGTGAGGATTATATCTAAAATATAGTTACATACTCATTTTAATTTTTTGCTACACACCAGAAGAAAAACTTACTTTTACTCTTTCCTTTAAAAATTTATGAACACTTTGTTAGTTGGCTTTTTCTTTCATTTCATTCTATTAGATTAATTTACTGATACTAAAATTAAATTATCACTAGTTCCAATTTCAATTTTATTCTAAGCAAAAATCTAATCATTACAATCTATAAAAAGCCCGACAACTAATGAAAGTGAAAAATTTTTGATTAAAGAAAAGAGATAAGTTTTTTTAATCTTCTTAAAAATTAAAAAAGAAGAGATAAAGACAAACCCTCGAATCTTCAAAAATGAAAACTATTTTTTAAAAGGAAAGAAACAATGACAAGAGAACAAATTATAAATGAGTTTAAAGGTGTTGAAGGAATCAATGAAGCTAAAAAGATTTACAAAAATCTTGCTAAAAAATTACATCCTGATGTTGGTGGAAGAGAAGAAGAATTTAAAATTTTAAATTCTGTATATACTGATTTAATAGAACATAAAATCTATTTTTCAAATGATATTAAAATAGATATTGAACTAGAAAAAATCATTAGTTTAATTTTACACTTTGAAAATATAACAATAGAATTAGTTGGCTCATGGGTATGGGTTTCAGGAGATACAAGAGAAATCAAAGAAAAACTTAAAGAAATTGGTTTCAAATGGGCATCTAAAAAGAAAATGTGGTATTTTGGAGAGATGAAATCTAAAAATCCAACTCCAAAAAGTATGGAAGAAATAAAAAGTAAATACGGAAGTGAAACTTTGAAAACTAAGGAGAAAAAAGAGATAGCAAGTTAAAAACTTGTTATCTTATAGATTAAATACCATCCAATCTTCTGCTTCTTTAGAGCCACTTCCTTGAATTGTTTGGAAGCCGTAAGATTTGTAAACTTCTCTTATTTCATCTGTTGCAGGAGTTAATGCAACGGTATTTATAGCAATTTGATTTTTTATAGTTTCTCCAATAGTTAAAACAACATAATCAATAAGCAAATATTCAGAAAGTTTAATATTTCCAAGTTCTTGAAAAAGAATTTTTCTATATTCTTTTTCAACAAATAGAAATTCAATATCAATACTTACAATATCATCAATATCTGTAGTAGTTCCAATATTTAAAAGTGCACAATATTTTTGCTCTTTTACATCAAAACACACATGAATAACATTTGTAAATGAAACATCATCTTGATTGTAACAAAGTTCTAAAGTGCCATTAAATATTTCTTTAAGTTTTGGATAATCTATATTTGGTTTATATGTTTGAAAGAAAGTTGAGAGTTCAGAACTTTTTATAACTTCGATTTTAAATCTATCATTATTCAAGCTACTGAAAACTCTCTTCTTTTTTTAGCTTTTTCAATTATCTCTTTTTGTTTTTGAGTTTGTGTAAAAACAACTTTTCTATCAGATCGAGATAAAACTACTTTTTTTGCTTTTTGGATTGTATTATCTTTTATAATATATCCCATAGTTTACTCCTTATTGTTTTTTGATATGGTAATTATACAATATTTTATATCAGAATTTAGAAAAAGTATTTAATTTATCATTTTTTTGAAAAATTAAATATATCCATAATTAATTTTTTATTTATGTCTGAAATATCACTTGCTTTTTTAATTGAAGATATTGGACCTAAAATATCTTTTATAGTTCGAATTTTAGTAATTGAATCCATTCTATATGTTTTATCTTTAATTTCAATAATAGGATAGAAATCTTTTTTCTTTTTGCCAGTGATAATTTCAAGTAATGACAGAACTCTTATTATATCTTCCCTAATTCTATCAATAGATTTTTTAGTACAATCTTCTTTAAAAGTATAACAGTTAATAATTATTTGATCAATAAATTCAGTTTCAATAGTTTCTTTATTATCATGTAAAATTGCATTTAAAACATCTCTAAAAGCATTATGCCTTATATTTTCTGTAAATTTTTCAGCTGGTAATTCCTTGTATTTTGCACCATCTTTATAATCATTAATCAATCTATATAATCCATCTTTTATATACTCTTTTATTCCTTTTAAATAACCTTTATATAAATTATTTCTAATTTTGTAAACTATACTTTGTCCTGGATTTGGATGCATTGTAGTATCTTGCAAAAATGCAAACATACCATCTTGTAATAATAAAAAGAAATCTTCAATAAGTTGTATTACACATTTTTTTAAATCTTCTAATTCATTTTTATTAAAATTGATTTTGTTACTTTTTTCATCAATTAGATAGATAGGATTAACTTTTTTATTTTTAAAAACACCTATTTCATGAAGAAATTCTGAAATACTTTTTTTATCAATTAATAAATCTTTTTTCTCATTTACTTTATTACAGATATTTATATAAATATTTTTTCTTAATTCTTTTTCTAAAGATTTTGACAGGTGTTTAGAGGAATAGATTAATAGACATGTTTTGTAGGTCTATCAAAGCCATATATATATTTTTTCTTTACATTATTAATATACCTAAAAATCGGTTAAGATTTACTTTTGATATATTATGCTTAATTATATTTTAAAAATAAGATTAATTTAATATTAAGAAATGTATAATTTATTATAAATAAAAGGAGTTTCTCATGCAAATTCAAAATAATACAAGCCAAGCTTTGGATATGTATAAACAAAATACAAGTACAAGCACTAAAACGAAAGAAAAATCAGCTAAAAATGATTCTTTAGAAGAAATAATAAATAATTCAGCTGCTAGAGTTACTATTTCTATGAATGCTCAGTCTATTCTTTTTGAGATGAATACGGCAAGTATGACAAAAAATAATACTTTAGGACAGTCTGGAACAGAATTTAAAAATAATCAGCTTGAAGTTCTAAATTTTCTTGCAGGAAAAGAGACTGATGGTGGAATGAGTCTTAAAAATATTGGATATGAGGGAAAACCAATTCTTGAATTATCTTCTGATGAAGCAAAAGATTTAGTAAGTGAAGATGGTTTCTTTGGTGTAAAAAATACCTCGGATAGAGTTGCTGGTTTTGTGTTAAATTTTGCTGGTGATGATTTAGATATTCTTCAAAAAGGAAGAGATGGAGTAGTTCAAGGTTTTGAAGAGGCTAAAAAGATGTTTGGAGGAGAACTTCCTGACATATCATATAAAACTCAAGAAAGAACATTAGCTTTGATTGATGAGAAAATGAATAGTTTAAAAGGAAAGTCGTAAAGACTTCTCCTTAGTTAATGATTTATATCATTTCCTTTAAAATCATCATATGGGTCCATATGAATATTTATAATCCAATCTCTTCTTGAATCTAATTTTTTGATTTTATTTTCGATAGAATCACTTGCTTTATGTGCTTCCATAAGTGTAATTAGACAATTAAAAACTAAATGTACCTCTACAAAAGTTTGATTAGCAGCTTCTCTTGTTTTTAGTAGATGATAAGTATTTACTTTGTCATTTTCTTTTATTATTCTTTCTATATTTGATACTACTTCTTCATTAACCGCTCGGTCTAATAAAACTAAAATACCTTCTTGAATTAAAGAATATGCAGAATAAATAATATATAAAGCGATTCCACCTCCAACAATTACATCAATTATTTCATAACCAGTAAGGCTTACAAGTATTAAAGAAATCAAAACTGCACCATTACTAAATACGTCTGTTTTATAGTGAAGAGCATCTGCTTTAATAACCATTGAATTGGTTTTTTTCGCTACATAGTTTAGATAAAGGACTAATGAAATTGTAATAACTAAAGTTATAAGCATTATAATTATTGAAGTTTCTAATAACTGAGAAACTTCATTACTCATAGCTTTTTTAGCAGCTTGATAAAGTAAAAAAAGACCAGATATTGTAATAATTGTACCTTCAATTACAGAGGCTAAGGCTTCAGTTTTACCTCTTCCATAATTAAAAGTTTTATCTGCTGGTTTTTCAGAGTTTGAAATGGCAAAGTAGTTGAATATTGATACAAACATATCTAAAACAGAGTCAATGGCAGATGCAAGAACTGCAACTGAACCACTGGCAAATCCAATAACGAGTTTTATTAGTATAAGTACCGCTGCAACACTAGATGAAACAACGGTAGCTTTTTTTTGAGGAGTCATTATTTGCTTTCTACAAACTCTTTAATTCTTTTGATACCCTCTTGAATTGTTGCTAAATCAGTAGCAAATGAGAATCTAAAATATCCTTCTGAACCGAATGCAAGTCCTGGAACTAAAGCTACACCTTTTTGTTCTAATAATTCAGCACAAAATTTCATAGAATCATTTGATACTTCTTTAATATTTACAAAAAGATAAAATGCACCATCTGGATCAATTGTTGATAAACCTTTTATTTCATTGAAAGATTTTACAGCAATATTTTTTCTTTTTTCAAATTCAATTCTCATCATTTCAATATCTTTATCTGCTTCACCCTCAAGTGCTGGGATTGCTGCATATTGAGTCATTGTATTAACATTTGATGTTACTTGACCTTGAAGTTTTGTTAAAGCTTTTGCAAGTGCTACATTTGGAGTTGCAATATATCCAAATCTCCAACCAGTCATTGCTACTGCTTTACTTAAACCATTTATTGTAACTGTTCTATTGTACATATCTTCAGATACTTCTGCTGCTGCTGTGAATTTTGTACCATTGTAGATAATTTTTTCATACATTTCATCTGAGAATACTAAAATATCTGTACCTTCTAAAACTTTTCCAAGGGCAGTTAATTCTTCTTTCGTATAAACAGAACCAGTTGGATTTGAAGGTGTATTTAAAAGTAAAACTTTTGTTTTAGGTGTAATTACAGCTTTTAATTGTTCAGGTGTAATTTTAAATTCAGTAGAATCATCCGTATCAATAAATACAGGAATTCCATCTGAAAATTTCACTTGTTCTGGATATGTAACCCAATAAGGTGCTGGAATAATAACTTCATCACCTTTTTCAATTAAAACTTGAAAAAGATTAAATAATGAGTGTTTTGCACCATTGCTTATTACAATACCATCTAATTTATATTCTAGACCATGGTCTTTTTTTAATTTGTTAATAATTGCTTGCTTGGTAGCGATAATTCCCTCTACGGCTGTATATTTAGTTTGACCATCATTAATTGCTTTTATAGCAGCATCTTTAATAATTTGTGGTGTATCAAAGTCAGGCTCACCTGCACTAAAACTTAGTATATCTTTACCTTGAGCTTTAAGCTCTCTAGCTAAGGCTGTGATTGCCAAAGTAACTGATGGAGACAGATTTTCCATTCTGTTTGCAATTTTCATTAACATCTTCCTCAATAAAATTATCATTATATTTTTGATATAATAGTTGTGCGATTTTAACAAAAAATTACTTAAGGAATAGTTTGAGCTTTCAAATTGAAATAAATCAAAGATTAGTAACCGTTCACTTAGAAAAAAGAAGAAATATCAAACATGTTTATCTTCGAGTTTTAAATCCAAATTTAATTCAAATTAAAACAAATATTTATTACACACTTTTAGATGCAAGAGATTTAATTGAAAAAAAGATGACTTGGATTGAAAATACTATTATTAGACTTGAAGAAAAAAATATAAATGATGATGAGTTTTTATATTTAGGAGAAAGAAAAAAAATAGAAGATTTTAAAATCAAAAATATTGATAGTTTTTACAAAAAAGAGATTTTAAAATATCTGCCTGATTTAGTGCAAGAGTATTCAATTAAAATGAATCTAATGCCTACTTCGATAAGTTATAGAAAAAATAAAAGAACATGGGGATCATGTAACTATAAAAATGGTTTGAATTTTAATATTTTACTTATGAAGTTTCCAATTGAACTTATGGAATATGTAATTATTCATGAATTAGCTCATATCCAACATAAAAATCATTCAAAAAAATTTTGGGATTTAGTAGAATTTTATTGTCCAGATTATAAAAAAAGAGAAAAAATATTTAAGAGCTTTTTATAATTTCTCTTATTTTTTCAAATCTTTTGAATAAATATTCATCCTTCGCTTTATTTTCAAAAATTCCATAAGATCTCTCTTTATAAAGAGGAATAGGGGCTTTTTGTTCTTCTTTTTTTTCAATAACATTTGTTATAAAGAATCCAATATCTTCAACATTTGCAATCTTGAAATTTTTTAATAATGATTTTATATCTGCTTTGTTATACTCAAATTCCATTTTATAAACAGGATGGGTTAATACAAAATATAAAGTTTGATTTTTTACATAAGCAAACTTCACTCCTTTTTTTAATTTTAAAGGAAGAACTTCTATAAACTTTTTAATTAAAAAAGATGTATTAATCTTACTGAATTCAGGATTATTTTTAAGATGACTAAGTATTTCATTAATTTTTTTCATGGGCTAATTATAGCAGGTTTTATATTATCATTTAGTGGTTGTGGTTACAAAGGTGATCCAGTATATATTCAAGAAGATTCTTCTGTAAAACAAAATAACAACGAAGTTTCACCTCAATGATATATGATTATATAATAATAGGTACGGGAATTGCAGGACTTAATGCGGCAAGATTGATTCCCAAAAATAAAAAAGTTTTACTTTTATGTAAAATGTCAACTTGGAATTGCAATACTTTTTGGGCGCAAGGTGGAATCGCAAGTGCAGTTGATGAAGCAGACATTCCCGCTCATATTCAAGATACATTAACAGCAGGTGTTAACTACAATGACAAAAATGCTGTTGAACTTTTAAGTCAAAAATCAGTTACTGCAATTAAAAATTTAATATCAGATGGAATGAAATTTGACTTAAGTGAAAATGGTGAATTAGCATATACAAAAGAAGCAGCCCATAGTAGAAATAGAATTTTACACGCAGATGGTGATGCAACTGGAAGAATGATTCATATTTTTTTACTTGAACATTGCCCTCATGCAATAATAACTCAAGCTGTGGTTTGTGATTTATTGATAAAAGATGACATTTGTTATGGAGTTCAATATTTTACTAATGAAACAAATCAAAAAGTAGTTTATGCTCACAATACAATAATTGCAAGTGGTGGAGTTGGTTCAATTTATAGATACCACACAAATTCAACTGCAAATGCTGGTGAAATCCAAGGAATTATTGCTGAAAAAAATCTTCCATTAAAAGATATGGAAATGATGCAATTTCATCCAACGGTTATAAGAGGAACTACATTTGCAAGAAAACCTTTATTATCAGAAGCCTTAAGGGGTGAAGGTGCACATATAGTTGATGAAAATGGATACAGATTTTTATTTGATTATCATAAAGATGGAGAATTAGCTCCAAGAGATGTGGTAAGTCGGTCTATTTTTGATTACAATAAAAAAACTGGATTAGGTGTGTATTTATCTTTTGAAACTTTTGAAAAAAAAGCATTTAAAAAGAGATTCCCAAATATTTATTCAAACCTAAAAGAGTTAGGTTATGATTTACCATTTGAGCGAGTTCCTATAAGTCCAGCGTTCCATTATTCAATGGGTGGAATAGAAACAGCACTTGATGCAAAAGTAAAAGGAATGAAAAATCTATATGCTATTGGAGAAGCTGCTTGTACAGGTGTTCATGGGGCAAATAGATTAGCTTCAAACTCTTTACTTGAAGGATTAGTTTTTTCACAAATTGCAGTTGAAGAGACATTAAAAAATGATTTCAAAATTACAAAAGAAAATTATGATAAACCAATTATAAATTATGTAAGAAATCAAGAAATTGACAAAGATATAAAAGATAATTTAAGAGAGATGATGTGGACTCATGCTTCAATTGTGAGAAATCATAAAACTCTTCAAACTACATTAGATAAAATAGAAGGTTATTTAAAATTAAATGTGGGAAGATTACTTTTCCTAAGATTATTAACTGCAAAATCTATCTTAAAATCAGCACTTGATAGAAAAGAATCTCTTGGAGCACACTATATTGAGGAAAATTAATGACTAAAATTTTAATAGCTTTACTTTTAGGTTCATTATCATTATTTGCATCAACTACAACCACAGAAGCAATTCCTGATATTACTATGACATGGGTTGGATTTACGACATTATTTATTTTTTTAGTTGGTTATTATATAGTTGCAGCAGAAGAAAAATATGGAATAGATAAAGCAAAACCTGCTTTATTTATTGGTACTTTTATGTTTATATTAGTAGCTATTTATTATGCTTTAAATGGCTTAGATATGAATCTTGTTCATACTCAAGTTCAGCGTTTAATTTTAGAGATTGCAGAGATTTTCTTTTTCTTATTTGTTGCGATGACTTATATTGAATCATTGCTTCAAATGGGAGTTTTTGATAGATTAAAATATAACTTAATTTCTAAAGGTTATACATATAGAAAACTATTTTGGATAACTGGATTTTTAGCATTTTTTATCTCTCCCGTTGCTGATAATCTTACAACAGCACTTATTTTATCAACAGTATTAATTACAATTGACAAAACAAGAAAAGATTTTTTAGTTCCAGGTGCTATTAATATTGTTGTTGCTGCAAATGCTGGTGGTGCTTGGTCTCCATTTGGTGATATTACTACTCTTATGACTTGGGCCGCTGGAAAAGGTGATTTTGTAGATTTCTTATTTTTATTTCCATCTGCGATTTTAGGTTATAGTGTAACAGCATTTTTATTATCTCAATTTGTACCAAAAGTAGTTCCTGATTTTGATGTTTCAAAAGAGAAAAAACCGCAAATGGCTGAGGGTGCTAAAGTTATTATGGGACTTGGAGTATTTACAATAGTTTGTGCTGTATTATCTCATCAAGTTTTACATTTACCTGCAATGTGGGGTATGATGTTCGGTTTATCATTATTAAAAGTTTATTCTTATGGGCTTAAAAAGAAATATGGGAAAAATCATTTTAATATTTTTGATTCAATGTCAAAAATTGAAAACAATACATTAATGTTTTTCTTTGGTATTTTAGCAGCTGTTGGTGCATTATATTTTATTGGATGGTTAGCTTTAGCATCTGTTGTTTATGATCCTTCGGTTTTAGGACCAACTATGTCAAATATAGCTGTTGGATTTTTATCAGCTATTATTGATAATGTTCCAGTTATGAGTGCAATTTTAAAAGCAAATCCTGAAATGGGCGTTGATCAATGGATGTTGGTTACTATGACAGCTGGAATTGGTGGTTCTTTAATCTCTTTTGGTTCGGCTGCTGGTGTTGGTGTTATGGGAAAAATGCATGGTATTTATACTTTTAGTTCTCATATGAAATATGCTTGGACTATTTTAGTTGGATATGTTGTATCAATTACTGTTTGGTATGTTCAATATCAAATATTAGGAATAGGGCATTAATTTATATTTTTACTAAAAGTTCAAAAGGGCTGTTGGGATTTCTCCTAATAGCCCTTTTTTTATTTAACCATTTTTTTACAACTTTTTGGATAAAATATTAGATTAAAATTTGTAATATTTAAATCTTATGGTTTGAAATATAAAGGAAACAATAGATGAAACATGTCCCAATCGTTGTATTAGATTTCGGTAGTCAATATACTCAAATCATTGCTAGAAAATTAAGAGAAGCAGGTGTTTACTCTGAAATAGTACCTTATAGTGAGAGTATTGAAGATATTATGGCAAGAACTCCAAAAGGAATTATTCTTTCAGGTGGTCCAGCTTCTGTTTATGCTAAAGATGCTTATCATCCTGATACTACAATCTTTGAATTAGGTCTTCCTATTTTAGGTATTTGTTATGGAATGCAGTTGATTTCTCAACATTTTGGAGGAAGCGTAGTTCCTGCACATCACCATGAATATGGAAAAGCTAAATTAAAATTTGAAGTTGAAAATCCAATTTTTAAAGATACAACTGATGGTCAAATTGTTTGGATGTCTCACGGTGATAAAGTAGAAAATATTCCAGCTGGATTTGAAAGAATTGCAACAAGTGAAAACTCTCCATTTGCAGCTATTGCAGATATGGATAGAAATATTTATGCATTTCAATTTCACCCAGAAGTTTACCATTCAGATGAAGGAAGTAAACTATTAAAAAACTTTGCAAAACATATTTGTGAATGTGAATCAACTTGGAATATGGGTTCTTTTGCAAAAGAGCAAATTAAAAGTATTCAAGATAGAGTTGGAAATAAAAAAGTTCTTTGTGGAGTTTCAGGTGGAGTTGATAGCTCAGTTGTAGCAACTCTTTTAGCAGAAGCAATAGGGGATAGAGTTATTCCTGTATTTGTTGATAATGGATTATTAAGAGCAAATGAGAGAGAACAAGTTGAAGCAATGTTCAAAGCACGTGGTGTAAAACTTATCACTGTTGATGCAAGTGAGCAATTTTTAACAAAACTAGCAGGTGTAACGGATCCTGAAACAAAAAGAAAAATTATCGGTGAAACATTTATCGAAGTATTTGATAAAGAAGCAAAAAAACACGATGGTATTGAGTTCTTAGCACAAGGTACACTTTATACAGACGTTATTGAATCAGTTTCTGTAAAAGGTCCTTCAAAAACTATCAAATCACACCATAATGTTGGTGGATTACCTGATTGGATGAAATTTGAATTAGTTGAGCCTTTAAGAGAAATCTTCAAAGATGAGGTTAGAGCTTTAGGATTAGAATTAGGACTTCCAGCATCTATGATAGGAAGACATCCATTCCCTGGACCTGGACTTGCTATTAGAATCATGGGAGATGTAAATAAACCTGATTTAGAACTATTAAGAAAAGCAGATACTGTAATGTTAGATGTATTACACGCAACTGGTTACTATGACAAAACATGGCAAGCATTTACAGTATTATTAAATGTAAAATCTGTTGGAGTTATGGGTGATAATAGAACTTATGACAACACAGTTTGTGTAAGAATAGTAGAAGCAACAGATGGAATGACAGCAACGTTTGCACATATCCCACATGAAATATTAGAAACAATCTCAAGAAGAATCATCAATGAAGTTGATGGAATCAACAGAGTAGTTTATGATATAAGCTCAAAACCACCAGCAACTATCGAGTGGGAATAATTTCTAATAATTTTCACGCATCTTTCACCAAAGTTTGGCTCGATGTACTTGTAGTACACCTTCGCCAAATTTTGGCAAAATCTACATAAAACTTTTTAGAAATTAAAATATCATCAAAATCTTTTTTATTTAAAATGGAGAAACTTTAATGGCAAATAATTGGAACATTCCTTCTTCTTTAGAAAAAGAAATTAGAGAACGAGATAAAATTTGTGTTTATTGTGGTGTAGAATTTACTTCAACAAAAGTTTCTAAAAAAACTGCTGCAAGTTGGGAACATATAATCAATGATGCCAAAATCATTACTAGAGAAAATATTGCTTTATGTTGCTGTGGTTGTAATGCAAGTAAAGGACAAAAGCAACTTTTAATTTGGATTCAATCAAAATATTGTAAAGATAAAAATATTACTCCTGAAAATGTAGCACAAGTTATTAAAGATGCTATAAAAAATGGGCAATAAAAGTATTTCCTTCGTTCCCCAACTTCAAGTTGGGAAAGAAGGAAGCTAAATATCTTCTCTACGACGAACAACTAACATGCGATATCCCAGCTATTCCAAAAAAATCTGAGGGTTTTTTAATATAATATTTTTCTTCTATTTCTTTTGTTTGTTCAGCGTATGGATTTGTCATTATCTCTTGTAATTCATGAACTGGTTGATAGTTTCCATTTTGTGCTTCTTGATATACTTTAACTAAATGCCATTCTCTTAGAGTGTATTTTGGATTAGTGAGTTTCATTTGATTTGAAAGCTTTTGTTTAGACTCTTTATCGTTTATATTTATAAAAGATTTCCATTTTTCTAACCAATTATTCCATCTTAATTTGATATTTTCATTTTTCAAACTTCCATAAAAACTTTTTTCAAGGCTACTAATATCATCGGGAATATTTGAAAGCTCTCTAAAAAATATAGTATAGTCAACTTTCGTTTCTATCATAAGATTGATAAGTTCTTCAAACAACTCAACATCAAATTTACTAATTCCTAGTTTATTAGCCCACATTTTTTCCATTTTTTCTTGCATAACTTTAGCAAAGTTATTTTCGATTTCTTCTAGTTCTTCTAAAGCCTTTTTATTTGAATTAAGTAATGGTTTTAAAGAACTACAAAATGATTTAAAATTTTTTTGCGCAGCAAGTGGTTGATTAAAAAATGAAAAGTGCATTCCTCCACTCGTCCAAGGTTGAAATTTTGGGTCAAACATTTCGATAAATCCAAAAGGACCATAATCCAGAGTAAAACCTCCTGCTGCACAGTTATCACTGTTGAAATTACCTTGACAATATCCAACTCGTATCCAATTAGCTACTAAAGATGTAAGACGGTTTTGAAACTCATTTGCTAGTATTATGATTTTTTCTTTCAAGTCTAAGTCTTGGTTTATTACCTCACTATATTCTCTATCTATCAAATGTAAAACAATCATTTCTAACTCTTTTAAAGCATTTTCATGTTCATTTTTTCTAGCACGTCTTCCAAAAAGTTCAAGTTGTCCAACTCTTATAAACGAAGATGCGACCCTTGTAGTGATTGCAACATCCTCTTCAATCATAAGCTCAGGATCTTTTGAGTAAGAATTATCCCTAAACCAAGGTCTATTTACTTGCTCTCTTTGAGAGGTAAATAGAGTTAAAGACCTTGATGTTGGAATACCAAGTGCGTGCATATGTTCTTGGGCTAAAAACTCACGAACACTTGACCTTAAAACGGCACGTCCATCTGCACCTCTACAATATGGTGTTTTACCAGCGCCTTTTAGTTGGAACTCCCATCTTTTGCCATTTATTAAAGCTTCAAAAATTGAAATTGCTCTACCATCTCCATAACCATTTCCAGTTTGAAAAGGGCATTGAGCATAGTATTCTGTTCCATAAATAGATAGTGCATATCCCGTCGCCCAACCTTTATTTTGTCTAAGATTAGAAATATTAGATATATCACCTGAAAACATTTTGATAAAATCATCTGATTTTATTAGGTTCTCAGAAAAGCCTAATTCTTTAAAAAAATTAGCACTGTGAGAAATATATATTGGCTCTTTAATCGTAGTTGGACTTACTGGTACATAATGACCACTAAAAACCTCTCTTGATAATGTATTGTCTGCATTAAATTTTGCGTCAGGGTCACTGTTAAGTTTTTCTATAAATGAGTAATCACTTAAATTTACAAGTTCTTCAAATGTTTCTATATTTTTGTTAGTATTTTTTTTCATAATTATATTTTCCATTAATTTGTATTTATTAAGATTCTAACATAACTACCTTTGATTCAAAACAAAGCAACTATTAACTAAAATACAAAAAATACCAATAAAAGCGATAATTATGGCAATAACAAGACAGATAATATTTTTAGCAAAAAAAGATTGTATTGAAGAACTAAAAGCATTACTTAAATCTACTATTGAAGAGACTAAAAAAGAAGAGGGATGTTTGATGTATGAGGTTTTTCAAACAAAAAATAATCCTGTTGAATTTATTGTAATTGATTCTTGGGAAAGTGAAGAAGCATTAAATAAACACTATGAAACTCCACATTACTCACATTTTATAAATAATTTTAACGAATACAATGCTCATATCGAGCCTTTTGAATTAGATATTTTATAAAATCAAAAGACAAAATAATAATGAAAATCTCTTATCATCGTCGTCGTAAAATCAAAACAAGAAGAATAGCTTTACGGGATTTAATTTTACGAGGTATAAATGAGCCAAAAGATTTAGCAAAAGAACTGAAAGTTACACTCCAAACAATAAAAAGAGATTTAGAAGCACTTAAAACCATGAGTGAAGAAGATTTTACTTTTGAAACTAGACAAACTTCTCAAGAAATACTTGATAAAAAAGATACTATATTAAAAATGTTAGATGATGAAAATTACTACACAGAAAATGGCGATCTAAATATATCAAAAATAACAAAAGATTTAAATACAAGTAGAGCAACAGTTATGTCTGTTTTAAATGGAGAATAAAAAGAAAATTATATTTAAAATCTTTTAGATAAAATCTAATATTAATAAATCACATAAATTTTACTTATAAAGGAATGTAGCTAATGAATATAACAACAAACGATTCTCAAATACTCTTAGCCCTTAATAAACCTAAAGGTTATTTAGTCACAAGATCCGATGACCTTGGGCGAAAAACCGTTTACAATCTTTTACCTGATAGTCTTTTTCAAGATGGCTGGATGCCTATTGGGCGTCTTGATTTAGAATCAAAAGGGCTTTTATTATTCACAAGAGATGGAAAAATAAATGATGCTTTAACAAAACCGGGAAATTGCATTAAAATATATGAAGTTTGGGTTAGAGGTTACGTAACAGATGAACATATTTTAGAGGCAAAAAATGGTGTTGAAAGTATTCATGGAATACTGAAAGCAAAAGTAGAAAAAATAGGAAATGGTGGAGCAAAAACAAAACTAAGAGTTGAACTAGAAGAGGGTAAAAACCGCCATATTCGCAGACTTTTTGGAGCATTAAAAGACCCAAAATTTGGAACACCATTAAAAGTTTTGGATTTGAACCGAGTTAGTATTGGTAGTTTTAAGCCCAATATTGAAATAGGTAAATGGCGTTACTTGACATTGGATGAAGAGAGAATGCTAATTAGAAAGTAGAAAAGATTACTTCTCAAATTCTTTATTATTAAATCTAAGGATAATTAGATGAAAACGAAAAACCTTAAAAATTCAAAAGTGTATATTATTGGTAGTGGTATTGCAGGACTTGCTAGTGCTGTATATTTAATGAAAGATGCGGGTATTAGTGGTGAAAATATTCATATCTTAGAAAAAGATTTAATTGCAGGTGGTGCTACTGATGGTGCTGGTAATGCAGAACAAGGATATGTTGTTCGTGGTGGAAGAATGCACGAAATGCACTATGAGTGTTATTGGGAGCTACTTTCACACATCCCTTCACTAGAAAATTTTAATGTATCGGTTAGAGATGAATCTTATGAATTTAATGAACGGTTTGTTTCAAATGCACAAGCTCGTTTATTAAAAGATGGAAAAAAACTAGATGTAACTTCTTATGGATTATCTTTTGAACAACAAATGGATTTTATTAAACTGACTTATGTTTCAGAGGAATCATTGGGTGATAAAAAAATAGAAGATTGGTTTGATGAATCTTTTTTTGATAGCAAATTTTGGTATATTTGGTGTACGATGTTTGCTTTTCAAAAATGGAGCAGTTTAGTTGTTATGAGAAGATATATGAAACGCTTTATACATCTTGTGGATGGTTTACCAAAACTAGGTGGCGTTATGCGAACTAAATATAATCAATATGATTCGGTTATAAGACCTATAAAAAGATACCTTGAAGAAAAAGGTGTGAATTTTGACATGGGTACAGAAGTGATTGATATTGATTTTAATTTATCTAATGATAAAAAAACAGCTACTATTCTTCATCTAAAAAACAAAACTGAAATAATGCTCAACGAAAATGATTTTGTATTTTTCACAAATGGTTCAATAACAGAAAGCACTGATAATGGAACTTGGGATACTCCAGCTAAATTAAAAGGACTTGAAGAGTCAGGTTCTTGGAAATTGTGGAAGAAAATAGCAGAAAAAGATGACTCTTTTGGTAATCCAAATCCTTTTTGTGACAATATTGATTTACAAAAATGGTACTCATTTACAGCAACTATGAAAGATAGTACATTTTTAGATTATATGGAAAATTTCTCTGGAAATGTAGATGGAACAGGTGGACTTGTAACATTAACTGATTCAAACTGGCTTATGTCTATTGTAATTGCAAGACAACCGCACTTTCCAAATCAACCTAAAGATGTGAAGATTTTTTGGGGATATGGACTTTATCCTGATAGAAAAGGAAATTATATAAATAAAACAATGGCTGAATGTACTGGTGCTGAACTGTTAGAAGAACTTTATTATCATTTAAAAATTCAAGAGTTAATGCAGCCTGTTACAAAAGCTGGAAAAGTGAATTGTATTCCTGTTTCAATGCCATTTATTGATAGTCTTTTTATGCCATATAATATTGGTGATAGACCAGATGTTATACCAAAGGGATCAACAAATTTTGCTTTTTTAGGTCAATTTGCCCAAGCACCTAAAGATTGTGTATTTACGGTTGAATATTCAGTTCGAACAGCTCAAATGGCAGTTTATGGTTTGTTTGACACAAATAAAAAAGTGCATCCAATGTACGAAGCAACACACAATCCAAAATATTTATTTGCAGCACTTAAAGCAATTAATAGATAATAAAATAGTTTTATCAATCATAATTATAAATTCAAGTGATGGCTTTCACTTGAATATAAGGTTAACATAAGTCATCTAAGCTCTTTATGTTACAATACTTTTTTAAAAATGATTGTATTAATAGGAGTTTAAAATTAAAATAATAGATGTAATTTCTAATCAAAATAGATTAAATCTAATTCGAAATTTTTGTGAAGATGATTTGGAAAATCAAGTTGAAACGGTTTTAAAAAATATTTTAGAAAATGGCTCTTATGAATTAAAATTAATGATAAAACTTTTTGATTTAATGGATAATTCAAGTAGTGCTGAAAATGATTTACAAACTCCTTATTCAATTGGTAACAGAACAATTGAAGTTATTAACACTTGTGAACAATTAAAAGAGGCAATGAACACAATTTTATTATCTCCTTTTATAGGTTTTGATAGTGAACAAAAGCCAACATTTAAAAAAGGTCAAGCAGATAATGGTGTTTGCCTTATTCAATTAGCTACTAAAGATAAGTGTTATCTTATTCAAATTAAACAAATTAAAAATCTAAAACCACTTATAAACTTTTTGGAAGATGATAAAATAATAAAAATAGGCACTGGATTAAAAGGCGATAATATAGCACTTTTTAAACAATTTAATCTAAGACTAAAATCAACAATTGACCTTGAAGATATATTCAAAAAACTCTCATCAAAAAATCAAATAGGAGCTAAAAAAGCAGCTTCGATAATCTTAAATGAAAAATTACAAAAATCAAAAAATATATCAAGATCTAATTGGGAAAATGAAGAGTTAACTTTAGGACAAATCAAATACGCTTCAGAAGACGCAACGGTTGTATATGATGTAATGAATAAAATTTTAGAACAATACCCATTTGTAATGAATTTGATGCCAATGTTTTTTCAAGCGCAATATTCTCAAGAATAAAATATATTTTAGTTTAAAACATAATCTTTCAATGAAAAACTTACCTATTTATGATGTCTTAGATGATATAAAAACTACACTTAATAAAGAATCAACACTTATCCTTCAAGCACCACCAGGTGCAGGAAAAAGTACTGTTGTGCCTATTTCTTTGCTGGATGAATCTTGGCTTAGAAATAAAATTATCATCATGCTTGAACCTCGCAGAGTTGCTGCTCGAATGGTTGCTGTGCAAATGGCAAAGTTACTAGGTGAAGAAGTAGGGCAAAGTGTAGGTTATCAAGTGAAAATGGAGAGTTGTTATTCAAAACAAACAAAACTTTTGGTGGTAACAGAAGCAATACTTGTGCGTAAACTTCAAAGTGACCAAGCTTTGGAAGATGTAGCAATGGTGATTTTTGATGAATTTCATGAACGAAGTATTCATACTGATTTATCACTTGCACTTTGTCTTCAAGTGCAAGAACTTTTAAGAGATGATTTAAAACTATTAATTATGTCTGCAACTCTTGATTCCCTTGAGTTAACAAATCTTTTAGGAAAAATTCCCATTATAAACTCAAAAGGTAAAATATATGATGTTGAAAATATCTATCTTGAAACAAATATAAAACAACCAGATAGTAAAAGCATAAATACACTTCTTTTAAAAATTACACTTAAATCTATAAAAGAGGATGAGGGTGATATTTTAGTTTTTTTAGCAGGCTCACGTGAGATACAAAAACTTCAATTTTTACTAGAAGAGAGTTTAAAAGAAAAAAATATTGAAATACTTCCTTTATATTCAACTCTAAGTAAAGAAAAACAAGACAAAGCTATTAGTAAATCAAATAAAAGAAAAATAATTCTCTCTACAAATATCTCACAAACATCTTTGACTATTGAGGGTGTAAAAGTTGTGATTGATTCAGGCTTAGAAAAAGTATCACGTTACAACTACTCAAATGCAATGAACCATTTAGAACTATCATTTATTTCAAATGATTCTGCAACCCAAAGAGCAGGACGAGCAGGACGACTAAGCAATGGAAAGTGTTATAAGCTTTGGCACAAAAGTAAAATACTGCAAGAGACAAGTAACGCTGAGATATTAAGAACTGATTTAAGTTCATTTTTTTTAGACTTAGCACTTTGGGGTTATGAAGATATAAAAGAGTTTAAGTTTTTAGATTATCCTCAAGAAGTGGTACAAAATAGCACAAATTTAGTACTTCAAGAACTTCAAATGCTAAATGAAGATAATCAAATAACAAACTTTGGTAAAAAAGCCTTAACTCTTGGTGTTCATCCGCGTTTTGCTTTTATGATATTACGAGCAAATGAGTTAGGCTTTGCCTATGAAGCTTGTCTTTTGTCTGCCATGTTAAGTGAAAAAGATATATTTAAAAATATGAGTTTTAACTGTGATATATATTCAAGGTTTTTACACTTGTATGAAAAAGATTTTGATAGTGCATATATAAGTTCACATCTCGCAAAAACTGTTTTAAAACAAGCAGAATTCTTTTATGGAAAATTAAAAAATATTGAAGCTATTAACAAAAAAACACAAAAAATAAATGAAGAAATTTTAAGTATTTTACTTCTTTTAGCATATCCAGATAGATTAGCAAAACAAAGAGGAAAAAATGACACTAAATATAAACTAAGCAACGGTAAAGGCGCTATTTTAAACATAGAAGATTCTTTATTTAATGAAGAGTTTTTAGTAATTGCAAATCTAAACGCACATACAAAAGACTCATATATAAACCAAGCCCTAAAAATTTCTTTGTCAGTAATAGAAGAAGAATTTAAAACTTATATCCAGAAAAAAGAATCAATCACTTACAACAAAGAAAATAAAAAATTTGATATAAAAGAGCACTATTATTTTTATGCCCTTGAGTTATATTCAAGAGCAATATCAAATGATGCTAAACACGACTTTTCAAAACTTCTTTTAGAGTTGATAAAAAAAGAGGGCTTAGAGCTTTTGACATGGAGCAAAAAAGCCATAGAACTACAAAATAGGGTAAATTTTATAAATGAAAATATGAATAATGATTTCCCAACATTCACAAACGATATTTTGTTAGAAACACTAGAACTTTGGTTAGACCCATATTTACAAAATATCACAACAGTAAAAGAACTTGAAGCTTTAGATATTTACACTATTTTACTAGGAATAATCCCTTGGGAAAAACAACAACTTTTAGAAACTCTAGCACCAGATAGTATAAAAGTTCCAAGTGGCTCAAATATAAATATCGATTATTCAAACCCAAAAAATCCTATCTTAGCAGTAAAAATACAAGAAATATTTGGACTAAGCGTTACTCCAAAAATACTAAATAACACCATCGCCTTACAAATACATCTTCTAAGCCCAGCTCTAAGACCAATACAAATAACAAATGATTTAAAAAGCTTTTGGGAAAACTCATATGATGAGGTAAGAAAAGAGCTGTTTTCAAAATATAAAAGACATTATTGGCCTATGAATCCTTTTGAGGCGATTGCTACTAGTAGGACTAAGAAGCATATGATGAGGGGTGGATTGCAATAAATTTACTATTAAATAAATATTTTTAATCTCTTTTAATAATATATTTATATATTAATTTGGATATAATTTTCCTTGAAAAATGGTTATATATAAAGAAAAAAATGTTAAAAATTAGAGCAACAGTAAGTTATGTAAACTGTCCCCTAAATTTTTTTGAATAAATTTTTATATACACAATATTAAGGATATTAAAAAGTGAAATTAGAAAATGTAGTACCTTGGGGAAGAAATTTTGAAGAATACCAAAATATGTTTCAGCTATCAAAAGAAGATTTGCAATCTAAAATATTAGGTTGTGGCGATGGTCCATCTAGTTTTAATTTTGAGGTTACAAAAAGGAATGGAGACATAACTTCAATAGACCCAATTTATCAATTTACAAAAGATGAGATACAAAAAAGAATAGATGAAACATCATCGGTGGTTAGCGAACAACTGGAACAAAATCAAAATGATTATGTTTGGAAAAGTATAAAAAATGTTAATGAATTAATAAATATCAGATTAACAGCTATGAAGAATTTTATTAAAGATTACAATAATGGTAAAAATGAAAAAAGATACGTTCATCAAGAACTACCAAAACTATCATTTGAAGATAATAGTTTTGATTTAGTATTAAGTTCACACTTTTTATTTTTATACAGTGAACACTTTGATCTACAGTTTCATATTGATTCAATATTAGAAATGTGTAGAGTTTCAAAAAAAGAAGTGAGAATATTTCCACTTCTTGATTTAAAAAATAAAAAATCAGAATACCTAGCAGTAGTCTTAGCTAGATTAAAAAATAAAGGTTTTGAAACTAAAATTATTAAAACAAACTATGAATTTCAAAAAGGAGCAAATGAACTACTGATCATTAATGTACATAACAAATTCTAGTAAATTCCTAGAGAATGATAGAATAAAGGGATAATCAAGTTATTTTCACCTTTATTTTGCGAAGGATTGCTTATCGAAAAAAAAGCCGAGCTCTAAAATAAGTGAAAATTAATAATTAAATATATCATCCCCAGAATTTATCAACCTTTTGTACTCTAAAGAGTCTTGTATTGCCATTCTGAGACTATTAATGAGTGAATTTGGATAATATACTTCAAAAGAAAATCAAAAAAATATTAGCAAATATAAATACTAAGGAAATATTAAAATGGAAACAATTTATTCGAAAAAAAATCATGAAGAAATTAACACTAGTGTTATATTTAAATCTTCTGAATTTAAAGAAAGTGTAATGAAGGAATCTGCAGAAAAATTTGCACTTATATCACAGACAACAAGATATATGCCCCAGATAGTTCTCAATGGAAATTCTATTAATATAATTTCCTTTTTTGACAAAATGAAAGAATTATATTTTTCTGAGCGTTCTATTAAAAATATAACTGATATGTCATCAAGGTCGTCTTTTTTCAACACAGAAGCTCAAGAATTTAACCTTGAGGTGGCAGAAAAAGAGATTAAAAAATCAGATAAGTTTTCAAGCATAGAAGATATATTTAAAGCCTGGGAAGAGTATCCTGTAAATCTAGTTTCATTCTTAACTCCTCTTTATCATATGGGTTATTTTTTAGTTTTAGCAGAGATTTCAAATAACAAAAATTTAAAAAATAAACTTAAAAACAGAGCTTCAAGTTTTTTAAGATCTTACTTAGAATTAGAAGAATATAAAGCTGTTATTGGTTATAAAGTTGATATAAATATAAAATCTTTAACTTTTACAGAGCTAATAGCCCAATGGATGTCTTTTATTAATTCATTTCTAAGTGATTTTTCTGTTTATTTAATTAAATCTAAACAAAAAGTGACTTATGAAAATAAAGATAAAGTAGTGTTAAATTTTAAAAATTTAATGAAAGATATTAAACCAAAATCACTTAATATCAATGAAGAGATTTTGACTTACTTAAAATAGAGTTTATGTCAGGTACCTTTATTCTAATAATTTAAAATTTCAGAAATAGCTTATTTAACACCAAATTAAATCTAAATTTAGTACAATATATCATCTTAATTAAAAAGGTAGATTTTATGCATTTAAGTCAAGATATAAAACCAATTAGTTACCTAAAAGCAAAAACAGCTGATGTGATAAATAGTGTAAATGAAAATCAAAGAACGATAATCATCACACAAAATGGTGAAGCGAAAGCAGTTGTTCAAGATATTAAAAGTTATGAGAATTTACAAAACTCTTTAAATTTATTAAAATTGATTGTTCAAAGTGAAAATGATATTGAAAATAATGAAGTTATAGAGCAAGAAAAAATGTTTGAAAATCTTGAACAAAAATTATTTGGATAATTTAAAATGAAGCAATTTGAAGTTATTTGGACAAAAAATACTGAATTTGATTTAGAATCAATTATCGAATATATCAAAATAGATAGTGTAAATATCGCAAAAAAGATATTTTTTGAAATCAAAAATGAATGTGCTAATTTACACTATTTTCCTGAAAGAAAAAGAGTTGTACCTGAATTACAACAAATTGGTATTTTAAAATATAGAGAAATTATCCATGATAGATGGAGAATTATCTTTAAAATTGACAATACAAAAGTTTATATTTTGTTAGTTGTTGATTCACGAAGAAATCTTGAAGATATATTATTTCAAAGATTACTTGACAAAAAATCATAACAACTCGTAACAAATACTGGGACAGAGAATTTCATTTATCTGACTAACTTAATTAGTGACAATAAGGGCAAATATAATCTGTATTCTCAGGTTTTTCGGGGTGGATTTTATTATCTATTTTATTTTTATCAAAAGTATGATAATTTTTGCACTCTTTCTCAAAAGCACTTTTAGGGCTTGAAGCATAGAAGAATTTAAATCTTTTATATTTACCAATCCAATTTTTAATTTCGTGATTTAAATCTGTATCAGAACGACCATAATATTGAACTACAAATAGTCCACTTTTACTTTCAAATCCTAAAGCAAAGTTACCAGCTGATATTTTTGTGATTTCAGAATCTACACTCTTAGCTATTAAAGCATAAGAACTTTTCATTCCAATAGATCTCTTCATTTATTTTCCTTAGGTTGTTTTTCTTAAATTCAAGGATAGTATACTTAACTAATTATAATTTAAAATAAAAGGAATATAATTCCACAACAAAAGCCTATATTCAATGGGTTCAAGGATACCTTTAATGTCAACCACTAATCAAACCAATCTAATTGAACTCTCTACACCAGAGCAAAATCACCAGCACTTTAAAATATTTAAGCCATATGGTTTTTTAAGTCAGTTTGTACCCGAAACACGAAAGAAGAAAAAGTTATTAGGTGAGTTATTTCCGTTCCCTGATAAGATTATGGCTATTGGCAGACTTGATCACGACTCAGAAGGGTTGTTGTTACTCACAACTGACGGTATGATGAGTTACAAAGTAAGAGATAAAGGTATAGAAAAAGAGTATTACGTACAAGTTGATGGAGAGATTACGCAAGATGCAATATCCCAGCTGCAAAAGGGTGTTAATATTAGTGTTAATGGGACTAATTATCTAACTCTTCCTTGTAAAGCATTCGTGCTTGAAAATGAGCCCAAACTTCCCGCTCGTGGTCGCAATATTCGTAATTCAGATCATGGTCCTACTAGCTGGATTTCTATTACGATTTGCGAAGGGAAGAACCGTCAGATAAGAAAAATGACCGCTGCTGTTGGCTTTGCCACCTTAAGACTAGTAAGAGTTAGGATTGGTGATATTCATATTGATAGTATGATGGCAGGTGATGTTGTAACTTTAGCTAATTTTGATGAGGCACTTAATTGAAGTTAAGTCAAATTCCATTAGAATACGGAAATATTTAAAGGATTTAAATGAAAAAAGAATTTGACAAGTTTAAACAATGGCTTAGTCTTAATTATAGTGATGGTTTATTAGATTTAAATCCACCTGCTACAGATGATGAAATAGAAGAACTTATAAATACTCTTGGTGTTAATTTGCCAGACGATTTTATTGATATTTTAAAAATACATAATGGTCAAAAAGGTGAATCTGCTTGGCTTTTTGATTCTCAGGAATTTTTATCAACACATCGTATCATTGAAGAGTTTAACACTTGGAAAAACTTATTGGAAACGCAGCTTCAAGGTAAAGTATCAACTGCTGATGATGGAGTTAAAAATGATTGGTGGAATATAAACTGGATACCATTTACAAGTGATGGTTGTGGAGATCATTATTGCCTTGATTTAAGTCCAACCGCAACTGGAACAAAAGGTCAAGTTATTACTTTATGGTATGAGTCTGAGCAAA
>JAQVLW010000094.1 GCA_028703945.1 Aliarcobacter sp.
ATTTGCAAGTATAGTTTGTGTGGGTAAATAGAGTATTAATAGTGAGATAATCAGGTATTAATAATTCATTAATATTATTATGGAAATATTTTTTATTTTAATTATTGTAATTTTATTATAAGATAAGCCAATTAATAATTGATTATAACAAAGGTTTGAAGTGAGTAATGGAATAGAAATAGAATTAGAAGATGAAATAGATTTACAAGAGCCAAAAAAATATAAAGTTTTTTTATTGAATGATGATTTTTCAACTATGGATTTTGTAATAGATGTATTAGTAAGAGTTTTTAGAAAATCAGTTGATGAAGCATCAATTATAATGTTGAATATTCATAATAAAGGAAAAGAGTTGTGTGGAACTTATACTTATGAAATAGCAGCAACAAAAGTTGCACAAGTTAAAAGTATGGCAAGAGAACAAGGTTTTCCTTTAAAAGCAATAATGGAAGAAGAATAAAAAATGATAAGCAAAGAATTAAGAAGTATTTTTACACAAGCTGTAGGATATGCAAAAAGTAGTAAACATGAGTATTTAACATTAGAACATATTTTTTTAATGTTAATCCATGACCAAACAATAGAAAATCTTTTTCTAGATTTAGGTGTTGATACAAATCAATTATTTAATGATGTAAAAAAATATATTGATGAAAATACACCAAAACTTCCTCTTGATATAATCGACGAACCCATGGAAACTGTTTCTTTAGCATCAACAATAGAATATATGATTGCTCATGTTCAAACAAGTGGAAAAACAAATGCAAATGTAGAAGATATGTTTGTTGCAATTTTAAAAGATGAAAAATCTTATGTTACTTATTTATTGAAAAAGTTAGGAATCCAAAGAGTTGATATTTTAGAAGAAATTTCTCATAAAGAAACAGATGATGATATTTTAGAAGATGACAATGATATTGATAATAAAGTTTTAGACAAAAATTCAACAGAGTTAGTATCAGTTGCTAAAAAAGGTGAAATTGATCCAGTTATTGGAAGAGAAATGGAAATTTCAAGGGTAATTGAAATTTTAAGTAGAAGAAAGAAAAATAATCCTATTTTAGTTGGAGAACCAGGTGTTGGTAAAACAGCAATTGCTGAAGGATTAGCTTTAGAAATTGCACAAGAGAGAGTTCCAGAGTTTTTATTAAAAGCAAAAGTTTTCTCACTTGACATGGGTTCAATGATTGCAGGAACTAAATATAGAGGAGATTTTGAGAAAAAATTAAAATCTCTTTTAAAAGAAGTAGCAAAAATACCAAATGCAATTTTATTTATTGATGAAATTCATACAATAGTAGGAGCTGGAAGTGTTGGAGGATCTGCTATGGATGCTTCAAATATCTTAAAACCAATGTTAGCAAATGGAAAATTAAGATGTATAGGTGCAACAACATTTAGTGAATTTAGAAATGATTTTTCAAAAGATAAAGCATTAAGTAGAAGATTTGCAAAAGTAGATATAAATGAACCATCAATTGAAGACTCAATTACTATTTTAGAAGGTTTAAAATCAAAATATGAAGAGTATCATGGAGTAAAATATTCAAAAGGTGCAATAATAAGTGCTGTTGAATTAAGTAAAAAATATATTACAGATAGATTTCTACCAGATTGTGCAATTGATGTGATTGATGAGGTTGGAGCTTCTAAAAAAATAAGTTTGGCCACTGAGTTAAAAACAAAAACAACAAGTAATATTACAATTACTACAAAAGATGTAGAAAGTATTATTGCTAAAATGGCACATATCCCAGAGCGAAGTGCAACTAAATCAGATTTAACTCTTTTAAAATCATTAGAAAAAAATATGCAAAAAAGAGTATTTGGACAAGACACAGCAATAACAACAATAGTTCAATCAATTAAAAGAAATAAAGCTGGTCTTGGACTTGATAAAAAACCAATTGGAAGTTTCTTATTCACAGGACCAACAGGAGTTGGAAAAACAGAAGTTGCTAAAGAGTTATCCGCACAACTTGGAATTCATTTTGAAAGATTTGATATGAGTGAATATATGGAGGCTCATACAATTTCAAGATTAATTGGTGCACCAGCTGGTTATGTAGGATTTGAACAAGGTGGACTTTTAACAGAAGCTATTAGAAAACATCCACACACAGTACTTTTACTTGATGAGATTGAAAAAGCACATCCTGATTTAATGTCAATTTTATTACAAGTTATGGATAATGCTGAATTAACTGATAATAGTGGTAATAAAGCAGATTTCCAAAATGTTGTTTTAATTATGACTTCAAATTTAGGCTCATCTGAAGCAAATGTTATGGGATTTGCAAAAAATGAAAAACTAAATGAAAATAAAGCAATAAATAAATTTTTCGCACCAGAGTTTAGAAATAGACTTGATGCAGTTGTTCCATTTGATTCATTAAGTATTGAAATTGTTGCTAAAGTTGCAGGTAAATTTATGGAAGATTTAGAAAAACAATTAGTAGATAAAAAAATAAAAATTGAAATAAGTACAAAAGCAAAAAATGAGCTTGCAAGATTAGGTTACGATAAAGCTATGGGAGCTCGACCACTTAATAGAGTAATATCAGACAAAATTAAAAATGTATTAACAGATGAGATTTTATTCGGGAAGTTAAAAAAAGGCGGATTTGTGAAAATAGATTTTGAAAAAGAGTTTATTTTTGAATTTAAAGCTTTATAACACAATTTTTATACAATTCTTTAGATACAATTCGAAAATTGTTTTTTAATAAAACAAATAGGTTATTATTTTATTTAACAAAGGAACGAGGAATATGAGAAAACTTTTATTAGGTTCAGCTGTAGCAGTTGCATTATTGACAGGTTGTGGAGAAGAAAAAAAAGAATCTACAAATGCTACTGAAACTACGCAAGAAATTAAAAAAGATGAAACGGTAGCTGCTGTAGAAGTTAAAGAAAATAGTAAAGTTGAAGAAACAAAAATTGAAGAATCAAAAGAGACAGTTTCAACAATAGTAGAAAAAAATAAAGAAAATAAAGTTATAGCTCCCGAAAAAATAGAAGCAGAAATAACAGAACAAACAGCACATGAAACGGCTCTCGATGGAACTACTTTATATGCAAATTGTGGTTCATGTCATGGACAAAAAGCTGAAAAATCAGCTTTAGGAAAATCTCAAGTTATTGCAGGTTGGGATAAACAAAGAATAATTGATTCTTTAAATGGATATAAAGATGGAAGTTATGGTGGAGTTATGAAAAACATTATGACAGGACAAGTAAATACTAAAACTGAAGCAGAAATAGAAGCATTAGCAGATCTAATTTCAAAAATGTAAAATATCAGAAATGGAGTAAT
>JAQVLW010000095.1 GCA_028703945.1 Aliarcobacter sp.
CATATATTTGTAGTGGGGCAGCAGATGAGATAACTTATAAAAGAAATAATGAGGCCTTTAAAAATATCTTTTTAGAAACCAAAACTTTAGAAGATTTAAGTGGAGCTAATACAAAAATAGAATTATTTGGACAAACATATGAAAGTCCAATTTTTTTAGCTCCAGTTGCTTATCAAAAATTAGTTGATGCTAATGGCGAAATTGCAACTGCTCAAGCAGCAAATGCTATGAATACTTGTATGTGTGTTAGTTCATTTTCAAGTTGTACTTTAGAAGATATTTCAAATACTACAAGTTCACCTCTTTGGTTTCAGTTGTATATTCAACCTAATATGAATGTAAATATTGAACTTATCCAAAAAGCTGAAAAACTTGGATTTAAAGCATTGGTTATTACAATAGATGCTCCAATTTCAGGTATTAGAAATGCTGAACAAAGAGCTGGATTTTATTTTCCAAATGGAATAAGTGCAATTAATATAGAGAATATAAACTCTATTCAAACAAGTAATAATTTTGAAAATATATTAGATATTGTAAAAACCTTGCCAACTTGGAAAGATATAGAATTTATCAAAAAAAATACAAATCTACCAGTAATTTTAAAAGGAATAACTTCTGTTGATTATGCAAAAAAAGCAGTTAGTTTAGGAATAGATGCAATCATAGTTTCAAATCATGGAGGAAGAACAATTGATACTCTTCCTGCAAGTATAGAGATTTTGCCAAAAATAGCAAATGAAATAAAAGGAAAAATTCCAATACTTTTTGATGGTGGAATAAAAAGAGGAACAGATGTTATAAAAGCATTAGCTTTAGGTGCAAGTGCTGTTATGATTGGAAGACCAATAATGTATGGTTTAGCAACTGCTAGTGCTTTAGGGGTTGCTCATACTTTAAAAATTTTAAAAGAAGAACTTGAAGTTTCTATGATATTTACAGGATGCAAAGATATAAAAAGTATTAATGAAGATATTATCTTTTAATTAATAGATATTCTCAGTTTGTTAAAAAATCGTTAAAATTGATTTGTTAAGATTCCACTAAAAATAAAAAGGACAAAAATGTATAAAAATATTTGGTTTAAACTTCATTTGATTTTAGGTTTAAGTGCTGGTTTTATTTTATTTATTGTGGGATTCACAGGTGCTATATTATCTTTTGAAAAAGAGATATTAAATGCTATTAATCAAGATACATACTAAGTTTCTGTTTTTGATAAAGCTAAACTTTCAACAAAAGAGTTATTAGAAAAATTCCAAGAACAAAAACCACAAGCAAAAATAAATGGTATGACAATATCTTCTTTTGAAGATGATTCTGTTGCTATAAATGTAGCAGGTGAAGGACAAAATGCTAGAAAAGGAGTTACATATTATGTAAATCCATACACTGCTGAGATTTTGCCAGAGATAAAAGGGGTGAGTTTTTTCAAGAGTGTTGAAAATATTCACAGAAGACTTCTTTTAGATGATTTTGGTAAACAAGTTGTGGCACTTAGTGTTGTTTCTCTTTTAGTTTTAATGTTTTCAGGAATTTATATATATTACCCAAGACTAAAAAAGAATTTTTTACAAAGTTTTAAATTGAATTTTCAATCAAAAGGAAGATTTCTTTTAGCAAATCTTCATAGTGCAATTGGAATGTGGGTTATTCCTTTTTATTTAGTATTTTGTTTAACTGGTCTTTATTGGTCTTATGATTTTGTAAGTAATGGTTTACACACTATAACTGGTGTTGAAAAATCTAAAAAACCACAAATGCAAGGTTCTCAAGGTGAAAAAATCTCTTTTGATGATATTTCTTTGGCTGTTGATACTTTTAGAAATTTAGTTGAAAATAAATATTCAAGTGCAAATTTACGATTTCCTCAAAATGGAAGTGTTTATAGTTTTGATTATTTAGCGATAGATATTCCCCATGAAAGAGCTAAAAATAAAATAGAGTTTGATATAAAAACAAATCAAGTTTCAAAACATGAAAAATATGAAGATAAAACTTTAACTCAAAAACTAATGGGAAGTATTTTACCACTTCATACGGGAGAATATTTTGGAGTAGTTGGGCAAATACTTATGTTTTTAGCTTCACTTATGATGCCACTTTTTGCAATAACTGGGTTGATGTTGTATGTAAAAAGAACTAAAAAAAAGAAATCAGCATAATAAAGAGTAGTTAAAAACTACACTTTGTTAATATATCTTTGACGTGCATTATCTTTTATTTTTGCCACTTCAACTAAAATAAATCCATCAATACAATCAGCAAAATTATTATCAACATTAAATCCTAAAAACTTAACACCATTATCTTCCGTAATATCGCTATATTGCTTATAAAGTGTAGGAATAGAAACCCCAATATTTGCCAAGGTTGATTTTAGAAATTTAAAATCTTTTTTCTTATCATTTAAATCAAAAATTTCTTTAATTTCATTTAAATTATTCGAGTAAGAATAAGGCGTTTTTGCTTCAATTAAAATATCTTTATTTCCATAATAATGATTGTAATAAAATATCATCATATCTTTTGCAACCGTTGGTAACGAACTACTCATAGAAACAGGACCAAACATATATTTGATATTTGGATTGTTTTTTAAATATGCTCCAATTCCAAACCATAAATAATCCAAAGCCCTTGTTCCCCAATATTTGGGTTGAACAAAACTTCGTCCTAGTTCAATAGAATTTTTTAAATAAGGTGTAAATTCTTCATTATATTTAAACAAAGCATTTGAATAAAAACCTTTTACACCAATATTTTTAAATATAAAATCTGAATTTCCAATTCTATATGAACCTACAATTTCGAGTTCATTTTCATCCCATAAAATAATATGTTGGTAATAAATATCATATTTGTCTGTATCTCTTTTTTTATTTACACCCTCACCTACTTTTCTAAAAGATATTTCTCTTAATCTTCCAAGTTCTTTTAAAACTATCGAATCTTCTGTGTAATCGTATAAATAGATTTTTTTCCCATCAGTTGTTTGACCAATTAGTTTTGATTTTTTTAATTCATTTAATAAATCAATTCTACTTACTGGATGAGCAATTGCACTTTGAGTTTCAAAAAAAGATTTTCTTCCTTTTTTTAGAGCATAAAGATGTTTTCTATAAAGATTTAATAAAAACTTTTTATCTATTCCTTTTGGAGTTATATTTTCATTTGGAATAATTTGTCCAACTTTTATATTTATTCTTTTTGATTT
>JAQVLW010000055.1 GCA_028703945.1 Aliarcobacter sp.
GGAATTTAACACTTGATGGAAGCTCAACAGTTACAGGAACAGTTGGGAATTCAACAACTAGTTTAGGAAATATAAATGCAAATGGAATAGCTGGGAAAACAGTAACATTTACAAATGATGTTTATGCAACTAATATTGAAAATACAGGAACAGGAGCAACAACTTTTCAAGATAATGTAGTAGCAACAAATGTAAATGTAAATGCAGGAACAAGTACTTTCCAAGATAATCTAATAGCTGCTACAACTACAATATCAACAGGAACAGGAAACTTTAATACAGTATCGGGAGCAACAACTTCTGATTTACGATTTATTGATAATGGAACAGCAAATTTAAATAATGGATTAACAGGGAATGTTACAACAACAGCAGATAATAAAGGGACATTAAATTTAGTTGGAAGTAATAATCAAACAGTAACAGGACCAGTTGGAGCATCAGGTGCATCATTAGCTGAAGTAAACGCAGGAGCAAATGGTTCAACATCAACATTTGCAAATGATGTTTATGCAACAAATACTAATATAGGCTCGGGAAGAGTTGATTTTAATACTGTATCTGGAATAACAAATACAAATATTATATTTACAGATAATGGAACAGCGAATTTATTAAATGGTTTAACCGGAAATATTGATTTTGCAGGAAAAGATGCAACGGTAAATGTATCAGATGGAAAAGGTATTTTAGGTTCAGTTCAAACTTTAGCTTCAAATAATACTGGAATTATAAATTATCAAGGTGATGGAACAATTTCTGGCAATATCGGAAGTAGTAGCCATGGAATTAAAGAGCTTAATATAAATACAGCTAATCAACAAAATAGTGGTGGACCAGGTCTCGTTATAGGTTACACTGCACTTGCTAGAGAACTTTATGCGGATGTTGTAAACCTCAGAAATAATGCAACCTTAACACTAAAAGATAATGTAAATCTAATAAATACAGGTTCTGATAATATATTGATTACAGTAGATAATACAGATACGGGAACATTAACTTTTGAAGGAACTTCAAATATTACTGGCGAAGTTGGACAAAGTAATAAAGTTTTAAATACTATAAATGCAGGAGCAACTGGAAAAACAGTTACTTTTGATGATATGGTATATGCATCAACTTTAAAATATTCTGATAATGGAAAAGTTGTATTAAATGGTGATAATAGTACAAATCCTTCTGCCGAGGGAATGATAGGAACTGTTAATTTTGATAATAAAGCTGGTACTTTAGCAATTGGGGATGATGTTAATTTAACTGTTGGAGCTGCTGGAACTCAATTTGTTAATGGAAATAATGCAATTTTAGAATTTGATGGAAGTTCGATAATAACAGGAATTTTAGGTGGAAATACTGCTGGAAATTCTACATTTGAAGAAATTTATGCAGGAGCTGATGGTAAAACAGTTACTTTTAAAAATGATGTTTATGTAAAAGAAAGCACATTCCATGTAAGCGGAGAAGGTACTGTTAATTTTGAAGGAAATTTAACTGGCGATTTAATTTATGATGCAGATGGTGTAGTAAATGTATCTGATGGTAAAAATATAATAGTTTCTTCATCTCCTGTTGCAGTTACTACAGCAACTACTGATACCGGTTCATTAAATTTCTTAGGTACAACATTGCTTGCTACAGATATTGGTACAAGTTCAGAAAGACTTAAAAATGTAACTTTTGGATCAGCTGGTTCTGCTGCAAATACTTATACTCAAAATCTAGATAAAGATATATATGCCCAAAATACTTATATTGGAAATGGAACAAATAAAACAATACTTGAAATGAAGGATGATGTTAAATTTGACGGAAGTTTAACTGTAAGAGCAAATTCTCTTTTAGATGTAAATACTCATGATATAAAAGTTACAGAGAACTTGGCATTAGCAGCTAATTCATTAACTGGATTTAAAGTATATACTTCTGATATAACGGCTAGTGGTTCATCAGCTAATGTTCCTTCTGGAAGTATTACAACTAATACTTTAACAATTGATAATAATGCAATAATAAAAGTTAATTATGAAGGTACTTTATATGGTGCTGGAAGTTATACCTTAATTTCTGCAAATAGTGTTTCAGGAACTTATTTGGGAACAGAAGCAAATGGAAAAGTTAGTGATAATAGTATCATTGATTCAATAATTAAAGTTGATGGAAACAATTTAATTTTACTTGCTGATAGAACAGGTGGTGGAAAATATGGGGCTGAAGATTTATATATTGTAAAATCGGGTATTGGAGAACATTATTCAAATGGAGCTTCACAAGCACTTGCTACATTAGAGAAAAAAGAAGCTTTAGGTAATATAAGAACTAAAATTGAAGCTTTAGATGGTGGAGTGAATTTAACACCTGAGAAAAAAGCACAAATGATAGAAATACAAAAATTATTAGCACCTGTTGCAAATAACTCAAGTATTCAATCTTCTCTTACTTCATCAACTTTAGTAGCCTCAACAATAAAAGATAGAATATCTGATATAAAACTTTCTTCAAGTACCGATTTTATTCCATATGGTTATTCAGGATATTCATCAGGTACATATACTTTAAATAATTCATTATGGATAAAAGCAATGGGTTCAAAAGCAACACAAAGTAAAGTTCAAGATTATGACGGATATGAATCAACTACTTTAGGTTTTGTTGCAGGACTTGATAGAACTCTAAGAAATGGTGCAACAATAGGATTAGCATTATCACAAGCAAATACAAAAATAGATCAAACAGATTTTAGAAGAGGAGATAGTTCGGATACTCAAAGTGTTCAGCTTTCAACTTATGGATCAATGGATTTTGGTGATACCTATGTGGATGGTATATTATCTTATGCAAAACACTCTACTGATTCAATAAGAACTGCAAATTCTGGTAAATTATCATCTTCCTCTGATGCTGATCAAATATCTGCTAAAGTTGAAGTAGGTCATAGAGTATATTTTGAAGATTTAGCAACTTTAACACCTTTTACTTCGCTTGAATATGGAAATTTAAATCAAAAAGGTTATATTGAAAAAGGTACTTCATATCAAAATGATGCTTTAAAAGTTGATTCTGTAAAAGTAAATAAAGGTACTCTAGGCGTTGGAGCTAAACTTTCTACGAATTTAAATATTGGAGATACTGTAATTGTTCCAGAATTTAAATTAGCAGCTTATAATGCTTTTGGAGATACAAATGCTGATATAAAAGCTCAATATGTAGGTGGTGGGAGTCAATTTGTAACACCAACACAAGATTTAAACAAAACTATGTTTAATGCAGGATTGGGAGTTAAAACAACACTTAGTGAATCTACAAGTGTAATGATAGGTGTTGATTATGATAGAAGTAAAGATGGCAATTTTGAAGGATATTCAGGAAATGTCTCTTTTAGACTTAGTTTCTAATTTTTATATTTAAAGGAAAAAGATGAAAAAATTTACAGCCTTATTTTTATGTAGTATTTTATTTAATATTAATTTATTTTCAGATGAAAAAGAAGTAGCTTCCTATACGGCTCAAAAGCATAAAGTTGATTTTTATAAACAAGAAGCAAAGGTAAAAGAAGCTTTAACAAAAGAGTATGACACTGTTGTTAAATTATCTCAAAATTTAGAAAAAGATATAATGAAAAATGATATTAATTTAAGAACTGCAAAAAATATTCTTACAGTAGATATTTGGAGTGAAAAATTTTTAAGAAGTTATGTCCCAACTGATACAGAGTTAAAAGAGCTTTATAAAGCGGAAAAACCAAGGATTGTAGCAAAATATGAATTACGAAATATTTTAGTGACTTACGAAGAAAATGCAGATAAAATTATTGCAGCTTTAAATAGATTAAAAAATAAAAAAGATAAACAAGAATCTTTTATAAAATATGTAAAGTCAGTTTCAAATGATTTAGCTTCGAAACAAAAAGATGGTTTAACGGATTTAGTTGATGTAAATAAATTAAATATTGAAGTTATAACAGCTTTAAAAGATAAAGATGAAGGGGATATTGTTAAGGTAAATTTAAAAGATGTTGGTACACAAATTATTTTTATTGAAAAATTTATTCCTGAAAAAGATGCAAGTTATATAGAGTCTGAAGAAGCATTGATTAATCTTGCAAAAAGAAAAGCATTGGCTAAAGAAATGGATTTATTATTAAAATAAAAATGAAAATTAATTTCTCTTCTTTAATAATAAGCTTTATATTTACTGGATGTTTAAGCAGTATTCCGACTTTGCAAGAAAGAAAGGAATCTTTATCTGCACTTTCAAATAAAGACTTTACTCAAGTAAATATACAAACTTCTTCTTTTGCTTTATTTTCTTTACAAAAAGCTCCTAATAATTGCAAAAATAAAGACTTAAAAGTTTATATAGAAGGAGATGGGTTATCTTGGATTACAAGAACTACAATATCTGCAAATCCCACACCAATAACTCCTACTGCTTTAGAACTTATGAATCAAGATGCAAGTGAGTGCAAAGTTTATATTGCAAGACCTTGCCAATATATAAACTCAAATGAATGTAGTAAAAAATACTGGACAAGTAATAGATTTGATGAAAAAGTTATAAAAAGTTTTGATGAAGCTTTAAGTAATTTAAAAGATAATTACAAAAATAGAAGCTTTACTTTGATTGGATATTCAGGCGGTGGAGCAATTGTAACTTTGGTAGCTTCAAGAAGAGAAGATATAAATATGCTAATTACTGTAGCTGGAAATGTTGATATTCTTAAATGGACTACAATACATAATATATCAAGATTAAATGAATCATTAAATCCAGCAGATTATACAAAAGGGCTTGAAAATATTAAACAATATCATTTAATTGGAAAAGAAGATGATGTTATTCCTAAAGAGGTATTTTTATCTTATTTATCAAAGTTTGAAAATAAAGATAATATCACTTATAAATATTATGATGCAACACATAATTGTTGTTGGAATGAACCATATAAAAAGTTTTTAGAAGAGTTAAAATTAAGATAATAAGAGGTTAAAAAACCTCTTAAAATACTATTTCCATTCTAAAATATCTAGGAAAACTCTCTTTTAAAGAATTATCAATTTTTACTGGGAAAGCCTCTTTTATTGATGATCTAAATAGTTCAAAATAATCTTTATCACCTTTTGTAGAACTTAATTGCTCATACCCACCATCTTTTAAAATGGTTAGTCTAAACTCCACATGTTCACCAACTTTTATTTTATTTTTATCTACATTTTTATCTATGTTTCTATAAATTTTTTCTTTTATAGTTTTATAAAATAACTCAACTTTTACTTTTGGATCAGTTATTTCAGATGTAGATACTTTTTCTTCAATCAAAGTATTAGCTTTAGAATCAATAGTATTTTCTACTTTTGGAGTTTCTACTTTTGGAGTTTCTACTTTTGGAGTTTCTACGGGAGTTGGAACAATAGGTGTAGGTATGATTTCTTCTTCTTTTTTTATTTCATTTATAATGGGTTCTTTAGGCGTAGGAATATTTATTTTTTTTTCTATTGTAGTTTTATTTTCTACTATTTTAACCTTTTCAACTTTTTCTTCAGTTGAGAAAAAGAAGCTATAAATAAAATATATTATGATTCCAAGAATAAAAAGTATAACTGCGTCTTCAATAAAAGATTTGTTTTTTGCTTTCAAAATTAATTCCTTTTTTATTTTTCTGGTGTATAAATTTCATCTAGTAAACTATCAACAAAGTCATCTGGAGAGAATGCAATTAAATCATCTTGCTTTTCACCAATTCCTACATAAAAAATCGGAAGTTCAAGTTGATTTGAGATTGAAAATAAAGCTCCACCTTTTGCTGTTCCGTCAAGTTTAGTAACGATTATTCCATCTATTCCAACCATTTCATTAAATGCACGAGCTTGTGCAATTGCTGTATTTCCTTGTGTACCATCTAAAATCATAAGTTTTTGATGAGGAGCATCACTCATTGCTTTGCTACAAACTTTAACTATTTTTTTCAGTTCATTATTTAAATTTGTTTGAGTTTGAAGTCGTCCTGCTGTATCAATGATTACATTATCAATATCCCTAGCAATTGCAGCACTTATTGTGTCAAATGCTACTGCACTTGCATCATGTCCTTGTTTTGTTTTTATAATTGGAACATCTAATTTCTCTGCCCATGTAGAAAGTTGCTCAATTGCTGCTGCTCTAAAAGTATCTCCTGCTCCTAAAATAACAGATTTTCCATCTTTTTTAGAGATATTTGCTAGCTTTGCAATAGTTGTAGTTTTTCCAGCACCATTAACTCCAATTATAAGTCTTACAAATGGTTTTGGTAAATTTGATAGGTCAACTTTTGGGGCATGTTCAAAAAGCATTACAAGTCTATGTCTTAACTGTTTTCTTGTGATTTCATGGGGAAGACCATTCATTGCTTTTTCTATAATTTCATATTCCATATCCGCTTCAATTAAAAGTTCTTGAATATCATCAAAAGATATTTTCTCTTTTTTTTGAGGAACAACAGTTTTTATAGTTTCAAAAGTTTTTTCTAATGCTTTTGAAAAAAAGCTTTTTGTTTGCTCATTTTGAACTTTGCTTCCTTGAATAGTATTTTCTTTTATTTCTAAAGGAAACTCTTCCTTTTCTATAGCATTATCTTTTTTCTTTTTAAAAAAACTAAACATTTTCTACCTTTATTTTTCTAATACTTTTTTAATATCAATTTCCATCATTTCATTTGGAACTAATCCTACATATTTTTGAAATACTGTATTTTCTTTATCGATTAAAAACATAGTTGGAATTGATTTTATTCCTCCAACTGCTTTTGCAAGATCCATATTTTCAGGTGCATTTGTTACCTCATAGTTTATATTATGGTCTTTTACAAATTGTTTGATTTCACTGTTTGTTTTCATTTCTTCAAGTAAGACGGAAATAATTACAAGGTCATTTCTATAATCATTTTGTATTTTTATTAAATTTGGTATTTCTGCTTTGCAAGGTGGACACCAAGTTGTAAAAAAGCTTAACAACACTATCTTGTTTGGATAATCTTTTGCGATTATCTTATCATTTTCTAATTTTAGATTTACTATTGTGTCATTTGTAGTTTTTAGTTGAAATTCTGATACTCTATTACTACTTTTTACAGCTGTTTCTTCCTTTGAAGATTCATCTTTATCTTTTGAATCACACCCTGTAAATAATAAAATGGATAAAATTGACAAAAATGCTAAAGTTTTAAACTGCATTTTAATTCCTTTGGGTAAAATTATTTGTTGGGTAGAGATTTTACCCAAGTGAGGCTTAAATATGAAAAATAATCACAAAAGTGATTTTAGAAAATCGTGTATAAAGAGATTAGAGTTTACAAGCCTTTTTTTAAAGTATTACAAAAATAAAATAATTGTTAAAAGATTAGAAAACTTTATAAAACAGAGTGATTCGAGAAATATTTTATTATATATCCCTATGGATATAGAAGTTGATGTAAAACCGTTGATAAAGAGTTTAAGAAAAACAAAACAAAGAAAAGTTTATGTACCATTTATGCAAGGGGAAAGTTTTAAAATTGTTAAATATAGATTACCCTTGTACAAAAAGAGATTTGGAATAAAAGAACCAAATAACTCTTTTTTTAAAAACCCAAAAATTGACCTAGCAATCGTTCCTATAGTTGGAATTGATAAACTAGGAAAAAGAATAGGTTTTGGAAAAGGTATGTATGATAGATTTTTTGATAGTTTAAACTATAAACCAAAAATAGTTTTTACACAGTTAGTACTTTGCAAGAGTGAAAAAATTCTATCTGATAATTACGATATTCAAGCTAATTACATAATAACAAATTAAGGTTTTGAATATGGAATATATACTAGTAATTGCTTTTGTAGGAGTATTGAGTTCTGCATTAAGCATATTTATTGTAAAAAAATTAGATAAAGCAAAATTTCAAATTTTTATTGAACAAGCAAAAGCAAAGGCAAAAGTGATTGAGCATGAAGCAGAAGTTTCTTTAAAAGATGCTCAATTAAAGGCAAAATTCGAATGTGATAGAGAATTTAAACACGCAAGAAGAGAGTATGACGTAATGCTTTCTAAAATAGAAAAAAAAGAACGAGAATTAAACGAACATTTAGAATCTGAATTAAGAATTATCAAACAAGAAAAAGATGAGATAGTTGAAAAAAACAGAAAAATTACAAGTTTAAAAGAAGGAATAGAACAACAGAAGAAGACTTATGAAGATAAAACTTTTGAAGCCATAAAAATACTTGAAAATGCTTCTGGTTTAACTTTACTTGAGGCTAGAGAATTGATGCTTAAAAAAGTTAAAGAGGATTCAAGAGCTGAAATTTCTTCAATTTTTAGAAAAAAATACAAAATTGCAGAACAAAATGCAAAAAATGAAATTAATAATATGCTTTCACTTGCAGTTACAAGATATGCAGGTGAGTTTGCAGCTGAACGATTAATAAATAATGTTCCTATAAATGATGAAGAAACAAAAGGAAAAATAATAGGAAAAGAAGGGCGAAATATAAAAGCTCTTGAAATGTTATTGGGTGTTGATATTATTATTGATGATACACCAAATACTATTACAATTTCATCTTTTAATCTTTATCGACGAGCTGTTGCTACTAAAACAATTAAAGAATTACTTGAAGACGGAAGAATTCAACCAGCTAGAATTGAAGAAATTTATAAAAAAGTAAAATCAGAATTTGACAAAAATATCCAAAAAGAGGGTGAAGATGTTGTTTTAGAACTTGGAATTAAAACAATGCATCCCGAATTAGTTAAACTTGTTGGAAGATTAAGATATAGAGCTTCTTACGGTCAAAATGCCTTAGCGCATACTTTAGAAGTTGCTCATTTATCGGGATTATTAGCAGTTCAAATGGGTGGAGATGCCATTTTAGCTAGACGAGCTGGATTATTACATGATATTGGAAAAGCCTTAACTCATGAAATGCCAGGTTCACATGTACAATTAGGTGCTGAAATTTGTAAAAGATATGATGAATGTGATACAGTTATAAATGCAATTTACGCCCACCATGGTCATGAAGAACCAATAAATGTAGAATCAGCTTCTGTATGCGCAGCTGATGCTTTAAGCGCAGCACGTCCAGGAGCTAGAAGAGAAGTATTAGAAAGTTTCCTAAAAAGAGTTGAAGAAGTTGAAAATATTTCTACAAGTAAATTGGGTGTTTTAAATGCTTATGCAATAAATGCGGGAAGAGAAGTAAGAGTTATTGTAAAAGCTGAGCTTGTAAATGATGATGAAGCTATTTTATTAGCAACGGAAATAGCAAAAGAAATTGAGCAAAAGGTTCAATATCCTGGTGAAATTAAAGTTAATGTAATTAGAGAAATTAGAGCTGAAAGTTATGCTAGATAAATAAATCTTAATTAAGGTACAAATTATGAAAACTGAAAAGCCAACAACAAAGATAATTGCAGGTAAATATAAAGGAAAGATTTTAGAACTTCCATCATTAGATGTAACAAGAAGTTCAAAAGCTAGATTAAAAGAGTCTTTGTTTAATGTTTTGCAGTTTGATATAATTGATAAAATTTTTATAGAATCCTTTGCAGGAAGCGGTTCTATTGGATTAGAAGCAATTAGTCGAGGTGCAAAAAGAGCATATTTTGTTGAACTTGATAGAAATTCATATCAGATTTTACTAAAAAACTGTAAAGCTGTTGATATGGAAAAATGTCAAACAGTTCAAGGAAATACTTTTGTACAAACTCCTTTGTTTATTGATTTTTTAAGAAATTCACAAGATGAAATTGTTTTATATATTGATCCTCCATTTGATTATAGAGATGGAATGGAAGATATTTATGAAAAATCTTTTACAATGATTAAAAATATTGAAGTAGATAATATTTATATGATTATTGTTGAGCATGTTTCTAGTTTAGAAATGCCAGAAATTTTAGGTAAATTTTCACTAAATAAAACTAAGAATTTTGGTAAAAGCGCACTTTCTTATTATTTTTACACACAAGAATAGAAGTATAAAATATGTTTAAAGTAGCTTTATATTTATTAATAGCAGTTATTTTAGCAATTTTTTTACTGCCTTTTGTATACACTATTTCTCCATATCAACTTGACCCAACAAAAATCCTACAAGCTCCCTCATTTGAGCATTTATTTGGAACTGATAGATTAGGTCGAGATATGTTTGCAAGGGTTTTAAATGGTGGTCAAACTTCTTTGATTATTGGATTTTTAGCAGCTTCTATCTCCTCAATAGTTGGACTTTTTATTGGAATAAATGCTGGATATTTTAAAGGTAACATTGATAAGACTATTACAATTATGATTGATTTATTTCTAACATTTCCTACTTTTTTTCTACTTTTAGCACTTGTATCATATATTCAAGCTTCTGCTTTAATTTTAATTATAGTTATTTCAATTACAAGTTGGATGGGAATGGCTAGAATGATTAGAAGTGAAAGTTTTGCTATTGGGAATAAACCTTTTATTAAGATTTTAAAAGTTGCAAATGTTTCTACTTTTAAGATTATTTTTAAATATTTTGCTCCACTTTTAGCTCCTATTTTTCTTATTTCATTTACTTTTGGAGTTGGTGGTTCAATATTAGCTGAATCTGGACTTTCTTTTTTGGGTCTTGGAGTAAATCCACCATCTATGTCTTGGGGAAGTTTATTAAGTGATGGAAAAGCTGTTATTGATATAGCTTGGTGGGTTAGTTTTTTTCCAGGTCTTATGATATTTTTGATCACATTTTGTCTAATACAAATTAGTGATTATCTACAAGGTTTAGCAAACAAAAAAGAGATTATTCAAAATTAAGAGGAGTCTTTTATGAAATATATAAATCAAATTTTTTTGATCTGTTTTTTGGCTTTTTTTACTGCATGTAGTTCTAAACAAAATCTAAATTTAGATGAAATAAATTCTATATCTTTAAATAATAATATCATCATAGCAGGAGTTCCTCAAACTTATAGAAGTCCTGTCTCTATTGGGCTGGGAGTTGGTGGTTTAGTTTCAAGTCATGTGGGAATTGGAATTAACACTTTTTTTACTCCAGAATTTTCAAACAATGAAGATTTAAGAATGCAAGATGCTTATTATAATAATAGTGTTTCTTTATCAAATATAATAGAAAATGAATTCAAACTTCAAATGAGTAATGATAAAATTTTTAAAACTAAATTTGTATCTTTTGGAAGTGATTATAATATTTATCTTTTTGTTCCAAAATATAGTTTAGAAAAAGCATTTTTTTCTTCAAAAGCACAAATAAAAATTTCAATAGAACTCAGAGTTATAGATAAAAACAACAAAATAATATATCAAGATACAAAAGATAATATTTTATTCTCTGATAATTATATTTATAATGAAAGTGAAATAATCTATTCAAAAGAGGCATTACTTCAAGCTTCAAATCTAGCAATTAGACAGGTTATTACTAGATTGATTTTACAGATGAAAAAGAATTAGATTTTATTTAGTAATTTATCCATCAAAGAAGTACTTAGAACTCTTTTTAAAAAGCCTAAGATATGAGTAGCAGTTGTTACATAATATCTGGGTTTTGGTTTTGATTTTTGCATAATTTTTAAAACAGTTTTTGCCACACTTGAAGCTGGAAGATTAAAAGGTGCTTTATCTTCTGTAGTTTCAAGTCTTGCTTTTAATTCTTTTTTGTAAGTCTCTTCAAAAAAACTTCCTTTTATTGTGATGTTTTTATTGAATTTTTTTAAAGCATTTTCTCTAAATTTTGAAGTTACTGGACCTGTGTTTATAGTGCTAATAAAAATATTACTTCCTATAACTTCTTGTCTTAAAGTATCATTTATCCCCTCGATTGCGTATTTACTTGCATTATAAGCACCTCTATATTTTAAAGAGATTATTCCTAAAACTGAACTATGTTGGATGATTTTTCCAAAACCTTGTGTTCTAAATATTTTCATAGCTTGAATAGTCACTTCATGTAGCCCAAAAAAGTTAGTATCAAACTGTTTTTTTAAAACTTCAACACTCAAATCTTCAACAGCTCCTGGCTGTCCATATCCAGCATTATTAAAAATAGCATCAAGTTTTAAATCATTTTCTAAGATTTTATTTAGCGCCTTTGTTATTTCTTCTTTGTTTCTAACATCAATTTTGAAAGTTTCAAAACCTAAATTTTTCAATATTTCAACATCTTTTTGTTTTCTAGCACTTGCGTAAACTTTGTAATTATTTTCTTTTAATGTGAGAGCTGTTTGTAATCCAATACCTGATGAACAACCTGTAATTAATATATTTTGCATTATTTTTAATCCGTATAAATTTTTGAAATGGTATTATAACTTTATAAATATAAAAGCACTTTGGATAAAAATGACAAAAAAAGATATGGAAATAAAAACACTTCTTGATATAGAAGTAGAAAATAGAAATAAAGATTTTGAGATAAGTTACGACAAACCGGATCCACTTTTAGTAGCACGAAGATATGAAGATGAGTTTGTCATTCTTTTATGTGCTTTATTTGCCTATGGAAATGCAAAACTAATAGTAAAATTTTTAGATAGTTTGGATTTTTCACTTCTTGAAAAAAGCGATGAGATAATAGATAAAGAGCTAAATAATCACTATTATAGATTTCAAAATGCCCAAGATATAAAAATAGTATTTAAAACCTTTAAACGACTAAAAAATGAGGATAGTTTAAACTCAATATTTGTAAATGCCTACAAAAAAGAGAACAATATTTTAGAAGGTATTGATGCCCTAATTCAAAAAATCCACAACACAGCAAATCATAAATCACAAGGTTTCACATTTTTAATCTCAAGCCCATTTAAAAGAGATAAACAAGGGATTATAAAAGAGTTAGGAAATGCTCCATATAAAAGATGGAATATGTTTTTGCGTTGGATGGTTCGTGATGA
>JAQVLW010000096.1 GCA_028703945.1 Aliarcobacter sp.
CTTATCTTATAATAAAATTACAATAATTAAAATAAAAAATATTTCCATAATAATATTAATGAATTATTAATACCTGATTATCTCACTATTAATACTCTATTTACCCACACAAACTATACTTGCAAATATAAAATCAAATTTAAACAAAAAGGTATTAAATGAATAACCTAATAGACAATATCAAAAATGAAATGAAAAAAGTTATTGTTGGACAAGAAGAGTTAATTGACTCTTTATTAATTGGTCTTATTGCAAATGGACACATTTTAGTTGAAGGTGTTCCTGGCCTTGCAAAAACAACTGCTATTAATGCCCTAGCTCAGGCTTTAGGAATCCAGTTTAAAAGGATCCAATTTACTCCTGATTTACTTCCAAGTGATATAACGGGAACTGAAATTTATAATCCAAAAAGTGGTGAGTTTTCTATCAAAAAAGGACCAGCATTTACAAATCTACTTTTAGCAGATGAAATAAATAGAGCTCCTGCAAAAGTTCAAGCGGCACTTTTAGAAGTAATGCAAGAAAGACAAATCACAATTTCAGATACAACTTTTAAATCACCAACTCCTTTTTTAGTAATGGCAACTGAAAATCCAGTTGAACAAGAGGGAGCTTATAGACTTCCTGAAGCTCAACTTGATAGATTTATGATGAAAGTTCTAGTTGGATACAACACTTTTGATGAAGAGATGGAAATTGTAAATAGAGTTGCAATAAAAGGATTTGAACAAATTCAAGTAGTTGCAAGTGCTGATGATATTATAAAAATGAAAGAAGCATTAAAGCAGATTCATGTTGATAGTGCTGTAAAAAATTATATGACTAAACTAATTTTTGCTACAAGAAATCCAAAAGATTATGATTTAGATGAAATTGCTGAATATATTGAGTTTGGAGCAAGTCCAAGGGCATCTATTGATTTATATAAAGCAAGTATTGCAACTGCCTTAATTAGAGGAAAAGATTATGTAACTCCTTTAGATATTTCTTATGTTTTAAAAGGTGTATTAAGACATAGATTAATTCTTAATTTCAAAGCAAGAGCAAATGGAATTACAACTGATTATATTATTGAAAAAATTATCCAAAAAATCAAAACTCCTTAAATAAAAGGAGTAATAAAATGTATGATAAAGCTAAAGAGCTAATAATAAAAGCTAAAACAAATATTTTTAATACAAATCTTGGAAATCAATTAACTTCTCTAAAGGGTGATGGTTTAGATTTTAAAGAGATTAAAGAGTACAACTATGGTGATAATATTAAAAATATTAACTGGAAAGCAACAGCTAAAAGTAACTCTTTAAAAGTAAATGTATTTGATGAAAGTAGACAATTAAATATCATCGTGGCTTTTTTGATAAATGGAAGTTTACAGTTTGGTTCTGTTAATATGAAACAAGATATTGCAGCTGAAATTATCGCCCTACTTGGTTTTTCATCTATTTATAATCATGATTTACTTTATCCTATATTTTTTAGTGATGAAAGTGAGATATTTTATGAACCAACTTATGATGAAACTATTATTTATAAATTAATACAAGATGCTTTGGAAATTAAATGCCTAAAAAAAGAGGTAAATTATAAAAAGTTTTGTGATTATGTAAATACAACAATGAAACAACGCTCTGTTATTTTTGTAATTGGAGATTTTTATGGAGATGTAGATTTAAGCCAAATTGCTTATAAAAATGATGTTTATGCGTTAATAGTTCGAGATAGATTAGAAGAATACCCCTTATTAAATGGGGAATTTGAACTTGTAAATGCTACAAATCTCAAAAGTAGTGAATTTAATATTACTAAAGATGTAGCAAAAAAATATAAAGAACTTTTAGATTTACAAGATGAACAACTCGAAGAGCATTTTCTCAAACACAGAATCAGCCACGGAAAAATATACACAGATGATGATATTTTCCTGCGATTATCACAAATTATAAAAGGATAAATGTGGAAGAGTTAAAAGATATAAAAGGAATTATTGAAGTTCCTGATTATTCTCTTTGGATTTTACTAAGCATAATTGCTTGTGTAGTCTTTTGTTTAATAATTCTAGTTTATTTTTTCAAAAACAGAAGAAAAAAGAGAAAAAAACCAAGCCTAAAACAAATCGCAATGAAAAATCTAAAAGAGATAGATTTTGATAATACAAAAAGTACAGTTTACAGTTTTTGTGAAAATTTTCAATACTTTATAAATGAAAAAAACAAAGAATCTTTTGAGCAATTACAAAAAGAGTTGGAAATATACAAATATAAAAAAGAGATAGAAAAACTCTCAGATGAGCAAAAAAATAGAATTAAAAATATGATAAAGGAGATTAAATGAATTTTTTAAACTATACATTTGAATACCCTTATGCTTTTTTAATATTAATACTCTTTTTTGTATGTTTAAAATTTTGTAAAACAAAAGGTATCTCTTTTTATTTTCCAAATATTGCTTTACTTGAAAAAGCTTCACGAAGTTCTATGCTTTTGATAAATAGCCTAAAAATTTTAACTATTTTATTTTTAGTTATAGCTTTGAGTTCTCCAATTAAAGAAGATAATATAAATATTAAAAATGATGAAGGTTATGAAATATCTCTTATTTTAGATGCAAGTGGTTCAATGATAGAAGCTAATAAATTTACTATTGTAAAAGATATAGTGACAGATTTTGTAAATGAAAGAGAACATGACCGTTTGGGTTTAAGTATTTTTGCAGACTTTGCTTATGTGGCAATTCCTTTGACTTATGATAAAAATAGTATAAAAAGATTATTAAGTAAAATAGAAGTGGGAATTGCAGGACGACAAAGAACTGCTTTAAATGAAGCACTATTTTTAAGCTCAAATCTTTTTAAAACAAGTAAATCAAAAAACAAGATTGCCATACTTTTAACTGATGGTATCGATAACACAAATACAATTCCTTTAGATGTGGCAATATCTACAGCCAAAAAATATGGAATAAAAGTTTATACAATTGGAGTTGGAACTCCTGGAGATTTTAATCCAGCAGTATTACAAGAGATAGCAAATCAAACAAATGCAAAATACTTTTATGCAGACACAATTCAAGG
>JAQVLW010000056.1 GCA_028703945.1 Aliarcobacter sp.
AAGAAAGAGATATGCTAATCCAAGAAGATGTTAATAATCCAAAGCCCCATTGTGTAATGGGATATAGAATGTTAGTACCATTTAACATATTTAAGAATGTAGCTCAAATTATTAAACATCATCATATAAAATATGAAGAGTCATTAAAAACACCAAATAATAGGGTGTTTTTTGCTAGTCACATCATACATTTAGCAGATAGAGTAGATATTCTTATAAACCATGAAGAATTTATTTTAAATCAAAAAAGTAAAGTTACAGAAAAAATAAGAGATAAAGTTGGAATAACTTTTCATCCTGAAGTGTTTGAAGCCTTTTTAAAAGTTGCAAAAGCTGATATTTTTTGGATTGAAATTAATAATATGAGTTTAGACCAGCTCTTTAGAAAAATCAACTTTTTAGTTGACTGTCAATTAACTTTAGATAATGTAACATCATTTGCATTAACTATTTCACGAATTGTCGATTTTAGAAGTAGATTTACTGTTACTCATTCATATACAGTAGCTCATTTAGCCTCTTTTTTTGGCACGATTTTTAATTATTCTGAAGAAAGATGTCAAAAGTTAATGATTGCTGGATATTTACATGATATTGGTAAAATTGGTATTGATCCTAGAATAATAGAAAAAAGTGGATCTTTAACAGAAGAAGAATATAATATGATAAAATTACATCCATATTATACAGAACAAATTTTAAATGAGCTAAGTACTTCTGAATGGTTTGCTGAAATTGCAAATTGGGCTAAAAATCATCATGAAAGAATTGATGGTTCTGGTTATCCTTATTCTTTGACTGAACCAGATATTGAAGAAGGTGTAAAGATATTGGCGTTTTCAGATGTTATTACTGCATTAATGGAAGAAAGACTATATAGAAAAATATTGGAAATCGATGAAGCATTTAGAATAATAGATGAAACTATTGCTCCAAAAATTTCTATTGATATGTTTGATACTATAAAAAAACATAAAATTGAAATCAATGATTTAGTAAGAAAATGTCAACAATATAAATTTGATCATTATAATTAATTATATGAAAAAGACTTTAACATGGAAATAAAATATTTTAGAACACATATTTCTTTTTTTATCATTTCATATATATTGTTACTTTCTTTTCTTTTTTTTACAAGTTATAAATTCTTCTTAAGTGATTCTTTTTTACTTGAAAGAACACAAAATGAAAGTAATATAAAAAGTTTTTTAGCCAGTATTGATAATGAAATAAAAAATCTAAAAAACACTACAAATGATTATTCAACTTGGGATGATACTTATGAATTTATAAAAAATAAAAATAAAAAATACATATATGAAAACTTTAGAGAAGGCTCTGAAACTCTTGAGAATTTAAATATTAATTCGATGATTTATGTAAATTTGAAAAATGAAGTTGTATTTTCTACCTACAATAATAAAGATTTAGAAAATAATAAAAGTAATTTTGAGGAATTTATAACTACGAAGTTTAAAGAAAAAGCAAATTTTAATAGCATAGTAAATTATAACTCTAATTTTTTATTTTTATCAAAAAGTGAAATTTTAAAAAGTGATAAATCAGGTAAAGCTAGAGGATATGTTATTGCTATTAAATTATTAGATAATGCTCAACTTAGTAATAATACCATTTTTGAAAAAATAGAAATTAAAAATGAAAAAACAATATCTAGTAGTTTAAAATTAAATCTTCAAGTACTTGAAAATATAAAAGTTAGAACAGAAACTACAGCTAATAATATTTTAAATAATATTGATTTCTTTGATTATAATGATGAATATACTATTTCAATAAATACTTCAAACAAAAGAGAATTAGTAAATAATGCTGAGAAAACTATCTATACATTTAATCTTATTGTTTCAATAGTTCTTTTTTTGGTTTTTTATTTTATTTATAAAAATCAATACTTAATTGAAACTAGAAATAATATTCTTAATAAAGAAGTAGCAAGAAGAACTAGCCAATTAGATAAAGCTTTTAGAAAATTGAAAGATAAAAATAAAGAGTTGTATGCCCTTGCTCATATTGATTCTTTAACTAAAATAAGAAATAGAAGAAGCTTTTTTATTGAAAGTGAAGAAGCATTAAATAGTGCTATAAAGAATGATAAGAATCTTTGTATTTTAATGATTGACCTTGATTATTTTAAATTAATAAATGATAAATATGGACATGCAATAGGTGATAAAGTTTTAATTGAATTTTGTTTTATTGTTAATTCAATTATAGATGATGGGACAATTTTTGGAAGAATAGGTGGCGAAGAATTCTGTATTACATTTTTTGATAAAGATATAGTAATAGTAGAGAATATTGCTGAAAAGATTAGAAATAATTGTGCAAATAAACAAATAATTCTAGAAAATAATGAAATATTAAATTTTACTATTTCTATGGGATTAAGTTGTAGAGATAATTTTGATGATATAGATAAAATTTTACAAAAATCAGATGAACTACTTTATGAAGCAAAAAAAACAGGACGAAATCGTTTAATAAGAGTTCATAGATAAACAAGACAAAAAAAATTTATACAAATAGTTAACATGTTAATAATATATTAATTAAGTTTATTGTAAATTTTCAAAAATGAGAAGGATTTATTATGAATTATTTAATAGAAAAATATATTGGTATAAAAGTAGCAAAAGTTAGAAATAGTATTAAAAATGAAATGGAAATTGCACTTATGCCATATAATATAACAACTACACAATTTGTTGTATTAGTAAAATTATGTGAAAAAGATAGAATGACTCAAAAAGATTTAGCAAATGAAACAAATTATAAACAATCAGCATTAACACTGATACTTGATAAACTTGAATCGAAAGAGTTAATTATTAGAGAAGCGAAGGAAAATGATCGTAGAGCATATTTAATAGCAATTACAAATGAAGGTAGAGAACTTGAACGCAAATTAATTGTTGTTGCAAAAGAACTTGAAAAAAGAATTTTAGATGGTATTAGTGATGAACAGAAAAAAGAGTTTCTAAATACCTTGGATAAAATTTTTTATAATCTTAACAAAGATAAATAATGCAAATAAAAAATTTAATTGTTCTACTTTTTTGCAGTTTTATTTTAGTTGCTTGCATTCCTAAAATAAATAAAGTAGATAAAATTGATGAATCAAAAATTTCAGATGAATTAAAATCATTAAAATTAACGAATGATAAAAATGAATTAAGTATAAATTGGTGGGAATCATTTCACGATGTACAGTTGAATTCTATTATAAATAAAGCTATGAAAGAATCTCCATCTTTAAAAAGTGTAGAACAAAGATATGCAAAAGCAAATACAATTATTAAATCAGTTGAATCAGAAAATTTGCCAAATATTTCTTTTGAATCAGAAGTTACAAGGGAAAGATTTAGTTCAAATCATATATTTCCAGCACCACTTGGTGGAGGAATATTTACAGGTTATCACACTGCAAGTACACTTGAATATAAATTTGATTTTTGGGATGAAAGAAAGTCTAGGATTAAATCAGCAAAAAATATAGCATTGGCACAAAAAGCATTTATTGAAGAGAGTAAATTAAATTTATCATTAGGTATAACTCAACTTTATTTAGCTTGGAATTTTAATGAAAAAAAAGTTGAAGTTTTAGAAAAAATAGTTGAAATTTTAGATGAAGAGTTTAATATAATAAAACAAAGATTTGATAGTGGTTTGATTGATGAAATAACATTAAATAATAAAAAAGCTCAGATTTTCCAAATGAAATATAATATATATTCTATACAAGAAATCATAAAAGGGCAAAAAGCAAGTATTTGTATTTTGGCTGGTCTATTGCCATCAAATACTGAAAATATGAGCAAACCAAATATTGATAATTCAATTGATTTAACATTATCAAAAAATATTAATCTAAATTTATTGTCAAATAGAGCAGATGTAATAATTCAAAAATATATAGTATTAAGTAATGAAGAAAACATAAATATAGCTGTTACAAAGTTTTATCCAAATATTAATTTATCAGGATTATTAGGATTTACTTCTTTTGGAACAAGTGACTTTTTAAGTAAGTCATCAACTGTCCCATCATTGGGAATGGCAGTTGATTTACCTATTTTTGATTGGGGAAAAAGAGAAGCAAATTTAGATGATAAAGTAATAGATTATAATAGTTCTGTTTATGAATACAATGATATTGTTAATAAAGCTGTAAATGAAGTTGTAAGTGTATTAAAGAAAATTGAATATAAGAATTTACAATTAGATATGCATGAAAAAGAATTAAAAATAAAAGAGACTAACGAACATATAGCAAATGAAAGATTTAAAATAGGACTTAGTGATAAGGTTCCATATTTTGATTCAAAAATTAATACTCTGTTGATTCATATTTCAGAATTTGAACTAACAGAAAGTCATTCTAAGTTGCAATTAGAGTTAATAAAAGCGCTTGGTGGAGGTTTTAAAGAAGAGGATATCAAAAATGGTAGAAGTTAATATTTCTAAATCAGATTTTTTAGTCTCTGTTAAAACAGCTTTTAAAGAGTGGATAAATAGTGATTTAACAATTTTAATTTATGTAGTTAAACTAACAATAGCAGCACTTCTTGCAATGAGTGTTTCAATGTTTTTTAATCTTTCAAGTCCTCAAACTTCTGTATTTACAGTATTTATTGTAATGCAAATGCATAGTGGTTTAGTTTTCTCAAAAAGTTTTTATAGGTTTTTAGGAACTCTTATCGGTTTTATAATATCTTTGGTTTTAGTTTCTGCTTTTTCTCAAGATAGAGTTTGGTTTATGACTTTTTTTACAATTTGGATTGCAATTTGTGCTGCAGCTGGATTCAAATATAGAAACTTTATTTCTTATGGATTTGTTTTATCTGGATATACAGTAGCAATTATTACTTTACCTTTTATTGACAATCCACTTCATATTTATGGGTTTGCAATTGACAGAATATCAGAAGTTGTTGTTGGATTATTAAGTGCTAGTGTTATTAGCGAAGTTATATTTCCAAAACAGTTATCTGATACTCTTTTTGAAAGTGAAAAACACAAATATAAAAACACTCTTTTATCAGTTATTAATATGGAAAATATTTTTAGTAAAGAAAAAAATATAAACAATTTTTCAAGAAATATTTTAGGTTCAGATTCTTTGAGAGTAAATAGTGTTTTTGAAAGTAATATTAACAAAAAAGATAAGATGTATTATCAAAGATTAAATTCTGAATTCATGCATTTATCAATAACTTTTCATTCATTAAAAAATATTATAAATACAATTTCTAATAATGAAAAGATAGATAATGAAATGATGATTGCATTAAAAGATACATATAAACCTATAAAAGATTTTTTGGAAGAAAATTCACAAAATTTATTTATAAATGAAAGTTCTGAAAATATTATAAATAAATTCAACGAAGTAAAAAAACATATTAAAGAACGAATTGAAGTTAATAAAAATAAATTTATGCATTTTAATTTTGATATATTAAGTGATTATAATTCTTCAGTATATTTGATTACTCGTTTCTTCGATGAATTTTCTTTATATACAAAAACATATATTTCATTTGTAAATAATAAAGACAAAAATCATAATTATGAATCTTCTCATCTTTATAAATTCTCAACATATACAGATAATTTACTTATATTATTAGTTTCTTTTAGAGTAGTTGTAGTTTTAATTGCTACAACTATATTTTGGATTTTAACAGCTTGGGAATATGCACCTTTTGTAATTATCTCAGCAGTTGCCGCAACACTTTTGTTTAGTTCTCACCCAAATCCCGTGAATGCAAGCAAAAGCTTCACAAAAGGTGCCATAGTATCTTTTTTTGTTGCAGGAGTTTGTAATTTTTATTTAATACCAACTTATGTAAGTGATATACCAAGTTTTTGTTTTATTATGGCGCCAATTTTTGCCTTTGCAGCTTGGCTTGGAAGTTCTGATCAAAGAGGTTTATTTGCCTTTGGATTCATATTTATTATCATTACTGTTTGTTCTATGAATTTACATTATAGTATGGATTATGTAACATATTTTGAAACAAGTATTGCATCTATTATTGGAATTGCAATTTCAGGAATTGCTTATGAATTAATAAATTCATGGTCAGATTATTGGACAAAAAGAAGAGTATCAAATTTTTTATGTAATAAATTAATTAAACTAACAAATGAAAAAGATAATACAAGACGAGTTGTTTTAGAGAGTCAAGGTTTAGATATGCTTCAACACTTTTCAACTCAAGGACGATTAAATCTTCAATCAAATAGTTTACTTTTCCAATGGTTACTTTCAACTCTTGAAATAGGAAGAGCAATTATTGATATAAAAAATGAATTACAAAAATTTAAAAATGAAAATCAAGTAAAGATAGTTTATGATATTTTAGATTTAATAAAAGACTTTTTTTTAGAAATAGATGAATATAAAAAAGAAATAATTTTCAAAGAATTTAAAAAAGATTTCATAGAACTCGAGAAAAACCTAGTATTTAAATTAACAGCAGAACAAAAAGCAATAAATAATATTCAAATAGAAATCAGATTAATTTATACTGTAATGTTAAATAAAATCTCACTTCCATCAAGAGGAGAAATAAATTGAATTTAGTAATAACTTTATTTGGTAATGAAATACCAACACTTGTAGTTGTTTTTGTACTTGTTGCCATCGTGCAAATTTTGTTAAATAGAATTCTTGCCGATATTGGGGTTTATAATTATGTTTGGCATCCAGGACTTTTTAGAACAGCTTTATTTGTATCACTTTTTACGATGGCTTCACTTTTGATTTATAATTAAGGAAAAAAATAAATGAATAAAAATAATAAACTAATAAAATTTTTAAAATTTGCAATTACATTTTTTGTATTAGTAATTGCAATATTTCTAGGCTTAAAATTGTGGCATAACTATATGAATACGCCATGGACAAGAGATGGAAGAGTTAGGGCGGATACTATTATTATTGCTCCTGATGTGGCAGGTTTAGTTGATAAAGTTTATGTAAAAGATAATCAATTTATTAAAAAAGGTGAATTGTTATTTCAGATTGATAAACAAAGATTTATTGAAGATATAACAAGATTGGAAGCACTTTGTAGAATCCAAAGAATTGAATATGAAATGTTGAAAAAACAGTTTGATAGAAGATTTTCGGTAAATAATGATGTTGTTTCAAAAGAAGAACATGAAATAGCAAAATATAAACTAGAAATCTCAAAAGCAAATTATGATAAAAATTTATCTGAATTAAATGTTGCAAAACTAAATTTAGAGCGTTCAAGTGTTGTATCTCCTGAAGATGGTTGGGTTACAAACTTAGTTTTAAAAAATGGAGATTTTATAAATAGAGGTGAAAATAGTTTATCAATAATAAGTAATAATTCTTTTTGGGTTTATGGATATTTTGAAGAACATAAAATTCCTCTAATAAAAGAAGGAGATAGTGCAATTATTCAACCGCTAGGTACAGATTTTATTATAAAAGGGCATGTTGAAAGTATTGCAAATGGAATAACAGATAGAGATAATGATTTTGGTAAAAGACTTTTAGCAAATGTAAATCCATCGTTTACTTGGGTTAGATTAGCTCAAAGAATACCTGTACGAATTTCTATTGATGAAGTGCCTAAGGATTTTACTTTAAGAGCAGGAGTAACTTGTACCATTCAAATTAAATAAATTTAATGTGATACATTAGTAAGATACTTGATGAACAAAGTTAAAATAAAATCCTATTTTAGGGTATCTATTTTTATAAAAAGTATTGGTGGAGATGTGCGCCTGTCAAATGAAGTGAATTTTTTACATATTTAATTTTTAAAAAGCTCTAAAATATAGAATTTAAAAAAAAATTAAAAAAATTATGAATTGACTTGATATTTCTTGCTGTTATATCTAGTAATTTATTTTATAGAATGTAGTAATTTAGTATAATTGGTAAGTTTAATAATTTAATTTGGGGATATATGAATAAAAATCAACTTGAAACTTTACAAGAATTAGCTCACATTGGTCTTTGGGAATTTGATTTAACAACAAAAACTTTGAGTTGGTCAAGTGAAATATATAACATTTTTGAAATGGATAAAAACTCATTTATTCCAACTTATGAAAACTTTTTTAATAAAATTCATACTGATGATAGAGAAAAAGTAAATGAAGCTTATTTTAATTCTATTAAAGAACAAAAAGATTATAGCATTATACATAGATTGCAGATGCTTGATGGAAGAATTAAATGGGTAAAGGAAGCGTGTTCTACACTTTTTGATGAAAGTGGAAATCCTCTTATATCAAGAGGTACTGTTCAAGATATAACTGAATTATCCCTAGCAAAAATAGAAGCTCAAAATGAACATAATAAATTGAAAGCTATTTTAGAAAATATTCCTGATTTATTATGGATAAAAGATGTAAATGGAGTTTATATCTCTTGTAACAAAAGATTTGAGGATTTTTTTGGAGCTAAAGAAAAAGATATTATAAACAAAACAGATTATGATTTTGTAGATAAAAAACTTGCAGATTTTTTTAAAGAACATGATATTGAAGCTATGAATTCAAAAAAACCTTTATCTAATTTTGAAGAAATCCCCTTTGCAAATGATGGTCATAAAGAGTATTTACAAACTATAAAATCAAAAGTTATAGATTCAAATGGTAATATTATCGGTATTTTAGGTATAGGTAGAGATTTAACTGAACTAAAAAATAAAGAGCTAAAACTCATTGAACAACAAAAAGAATTAGAATCGATTTTTAACACAACAAAAGATGGATTAGCAATAGTTGATATGAAAACTAACTTTGTTAAAGTAAATAAAGCATATTGTGAGATAACAGGACTTAGTGAAGAAGAGTTACTACAAACTTCTTCTTTAGCTTTGATGGGTGCTCAAAACAAAGAAGAAATTGTAAAAGACTCTATTGATAAAATTATTGCAGAAGGATTTCGTGATAATATTGAAAGGATATATTTAACAAAAAATGGAAAAATAGATATCACATTATCAGCTTCCTTAATGCCTGACAAAAAACATATTCTTTTAAGTATGAAAGATGTTACAAAAAATAAACTTTTTGAAGAACAAAGTAAACTTGCTGCAATGGGTGAAATGATAGGAAATATTGCCCATCAATGGAGACAACCTTTAAGTGTAATTACAACTATCTCAAGTAATATTAAACTTCGTAGTGAATATGAACAATTAGAAGATTATGATATTGAATCTGATATGGATATAATAATGCAGCAAGCACAATATCTATCAAAAACAATCGATGACTTTATGAACTTTATAAGAAATACAAAAGACGCTCAGAAATTAAGTTTAAAAGATACTATTGAAAAAACTTTATCAATTTTACACTCAGCAATGGTTAATAACTCTACTAACATAATAATTGATTTAAAAGATGATATGTGTATTGATGGATATGAAAATGAGTTAATACAATCATTTATTAATATTATTAATAATTCAAAAGACGCTATAAAAGAATATGTAAAGAATGATGAAAAATTGATTTTTATAAATACAATAAAAGAGGATTCTTCTTTAATAATTACAATAAAAGATAATGGCGGAGGAATTCCTGATAATATAATTCATAGAATTTTCGAGCCATACTTTACAACAAAAAATAAAAATGTAGGAACAGGAATTGGACTTTCAATGACATATAAAATGTTTACTGAAAGAAACAACGCTTCAATTGATGTTTATAATGAAGAATACACTTACAATAACAAAAACTATAAAGGTGCTTGTTTTAAAATAACTTTTAAGGGAAAAGAGATAGAAGAGACTCAACGAGAAATAATCTATAAAATGGGTAATCTGTCAACAGCTGGCTGATTCCAATTATTTGTATTTGCATTGTTTTTAAGAGTCGCTATTCTACCCTCAGAATCTTCACATTTTATAACATATCTTGCAATACCTCTTCCCCTTAATTTAGTATTTGCAAAAGTAAGTATATTTGAAAAGTCACTTTCAGTTTTTATACTATATAAATTTTTCCACTGTTAATGATCTCTCCTGCCTCTGTATTTGAATCCATATAAAAAATCACTTGTTTACTTCTTGTCAAACGAAGTATAGAAATGAGCAATAAATTTATTGAAAATACTATATTTTTGAGCTTTTTAGAAGTTTAATATACTAAAAAATACACTTCGTTTGACAATAGAGTCAAGTGAATTACAAAATTACATTAATATTTATTATAGAATACTAATTTTAGGACTAAATTTACAGTAAAAATTAGTATGTAATTTTATGCATTTCAATCAAATCAGTATAATCCCTATTATCAGCTTTCTTTAAAGCTTGAATATATTCACTTCTTTTTGGATTTTCACTTGAAAGTAAATCTTCTTGCCATTTTACAGGCATCAAACCTTTTTGTCTAAGATAAATATTTGCTAACATTCTACTCCATCTACCATTCCCATTTTGAAAAGGATGAATTTGAACCGCTCTATGATGTAATCTTGAAGCTATTTCATAAACACCAAAAGATTTATTTTTATCCCAAAACAAAAAATCATCACTTAATTTTTTTAATTCCATGGGAACAAGATATGCTTTTATTCCAATTGATAATTCAATTTGTCTTGGTTTTCCTGCCCAATCCCAAACATTTCCAAACATCTCAATATGAAGTTTTAAAAACCAATCATAAGTAAAAGAAGCTTCTTTTTTTGTTGGAATGGCTGATAAATATTTAATTGTTGCATCTGCAATATTCTCTGCTTCTTTTACATATATTTCTTTTAATGTATAAGATTTGTTTTTAGGAAGTTTTAATCCTGATACATCATCAAGTGGTGTTGCATCATCTATAGGTTTTGTACTATCAATCATTATGCAACCCACAATCTATTTTTATATTGTCCTTGTAAAAACTCTTTTTCAAATTTATGTATTATTTTATTTAAAGAGTCTTCTTCTAAACCTTGAACTTCTAAGGCAGATGTACTTTGAACTAAAGAAGCCATAAATAAAGCTTTTTCTTTTGCTCTTTGCTTTTGTAATTGATTTAATGGTACTACTTCATTTCCTGCAAAATCAAGACCAAGTAAATTTGTAATTCTTTCAATGGTACTAAGTTTAACATCATCACCTGCAAAAAATCTATTTACAGTTCTAACACCTAAATTACTTAATCTTGCAAGATTTTCTATACTGATATTAATTTGTTTTTTTCTATTTTCTATTTTTTGTATTAATTCTAATCTAGTCATATTAAATCCTTTGTTTAATTATGCCATAAGTGGCATAAATTTATATTAATAAAAATTATATAAAAATATAAAAACTCATAGCAAAAAAAAGTTATACGGCTATCATTAGTAAAAAACTTAAAGGATAAAATATGAGAATTATAATTTTACTTATAACTGTTATAACAAACTTAGAGGGTATTCTTTTATGTTTATTGTTAGGTTAAATAATTTCTTTAAACAAATTAGATTTTAATATAAATCTAAAAGAATAAATTTTTTAGGTTTTTGTTTCTACTTATAAAAGTCCGATGTGCACCATCCAAAGTTGTTCTAAAGTACTAATTTTAGGGGGTGTAAAATTTACTAAAAATTTTGATATCGTAATAAGTACCGTAAATATTAGAATTGTTTAATTTAATTTCAAATAATGGGATTATTTCATTAAAATCTAAAATAGCTAAAATTTATAAAAAAAGTCATTTATGATTTTTTTGTTTGATAATATATAGTAAAATGAAGAGTCCTATTTAGATATTTAATTTTTACAAAGTTCTAAAATAAAGTATCTTCTATAACTTTAGTGTATATTTTTAGACTTCGTTTGACATTTATCAATAATAGGATTGATTTTTTGTTTTAAAAGTTCTTTTGTTTTATCTCTTAAAGTTCTAGCTTCACTCAATGTTATTTCAGGATAAACACCAAAACTCATAGATTTTCTTTTATTTTCAAATGTAAAGTCATATTGAAAGAATTTTGTGCCATTCTCTTTTATAATTAAATAAAGACCTTGACCATCAGATAATTTATTATTGAGTTTTGGTTCAGGGTTATTGTTTAGTTTTGCAATTTTTTTTAATTGTTCAAATTCTTCTTTTGATGTATATTTAGTATTTTTAATTTCTTTATCAGTAAGAGGTTTTACAACTTTTGGCATTTTTACGGTATCACTTTTAAATAAATTGTTTAGTACCGTCAAGATTACGGTAAAAAATCTTAGAAAGTATTAAAATTCATAAGAATACAATAGAATGATTTGGAATATTAAGACTCGATAAAATCGAGCTTTTTAGATGAATTTAGAAGTTATAATTCTAAGTGTTGGTGGAGAAGACGGGG
>JAQVLW010000057.1:0-6620 GCA_028703945.1 Aliarcobacter sp.
TCAAAATTTTCTGATCTAGGAATTTGTATTGTAAGTGGCGCAGCAATGGGTGTGGATGCAATAGCTCATCAAGGCGCAAAATCAAATAATACAATAGCAGTTGTAGCAAATGGCTTAGATATTAGATATCCCAGTGTTAATAAAAACCTTATTCTTGATATAGAAAAAAATGGATTAATACTTTCAGCTTACAAAGAAAATGAAAAAGCTAGAAATTATACTTTTGTTCATAGAAATGAAATTGTTGTTGCATTAAGTGAGTTTTTGATTGTTAGTGAAGCTGATTTGGATTCAGGTTCTTTAACTTCTGTAAATTATGCTTTAAAAATGGGAAAAGAAGTTTTTACTATTCCTCACAGAATAAATGAAAGTTTAGGAACACAAAATCTTGTAAAAAAAGGATTAATAAAAGTTATTTATGATGTTGATGAATTTATATATAAAACTTGCGGATTAAAAAACAAAAATATTGAAGATGAAGTTCTACTCTTTTGTAAAAATAATCCTACTTATGAAAGCGCTATTCAAAAATTTCCTAATAAAATTTTTGAATATGAACTTGAAGGAAAAATAAAAATCGAAAATGGAAAGATACAAGTCATTTAAGAAATTAATGTCTTAATTGATAAGTAATATCTCCTGCGCCAACGCCGACAATTAATCCATCTTCGTATACTTTTATTACTTTATTATCACTAATTAATTGGATTTTTCCTTGTGTTGTTTGAATACTATGGGCAAAAATTGGATTATATTTTGCAAACTCTTTTGCAAAGTCGATTTCTACTTTTTTCTCACCAGCAACTGTCCAAATAGGAAGAATAACTAACTCATCACAACCATCAAAACATTTTTTAAATCCTTCAAGATTATCTATTGTTCTTGCATATTTATGCGGTTGCCAAATCACAATTTTTTTTGACATTTTTTTGAGTTTATCATATTCTAAAACAGCATTCATTGTTGCTTTTATCTCTGTCGGATGGTGAGCATAGTCATCAATTATCACAAATTGTTCATTTGATTGAACAACATCAAATCGTTTTTTAATTCCTTTATATGAACTAATATTTTTTCTAATTGTTTCAATATCTAATTCATTTAAAGCAGCTAATATAGCCAATGAACCATCAACTGCAATATGATAACCAAATCCCCAAATCTCGAAATGTCCTAGATCTAATAACTCAAATTTCGTATAAGGCTGATTATCTTTTAAAAGATACGTTATATTTTTTATATCCACACTTGGATAAAGTTTTACAGCATTTTCATTTATATTTAATTTTTGTATATATTCATCTTCGCCATTTACAACTATTTTTTTACCTAAATTTATAAAAGTTTCATAAGCTTGAAAGAATTTATCATAGTCATAATTATAATATTCCATATGTTCAGGTTCAGCATTTGTAACGATTGAACAATAAGGATTTGATAATAAAAAACTAGCATCTGACTCATCCGCTTCAAAAGCAACTAAATCACTAACATATCTAAAATTTGAACCAAAGTCTTTTGAAATTGCTCCAATTAACGCAGAACTTTTTAAAATTGAAGCTAAAATTGCAGTTGTTGTAGATTTCCCATGAGCTCCGGCAACGCAATAATTCTTTTTATCATCTAAAATTATAGGAAGAGCTTCTTTTCTTGAAAGAGTTCTTATTTGTTTAAGTCTTGATTCCATTAATTCAGGATTTTCATCTGTAACAGCAGCAGAATAAATAACCAAATCAAACTCATCTTTGATATTTTTTGCTTCTTGAGGACAACAAACTTTTATTCCTTCTTTTTCTAATTCTTTTGTAATAGGAGAACTTTTTACATCTGAACCACTTATTTCATGACCATCAAAATTCAAAAATCTAGCTAATGCAGAAAGACCTATTCCGCCAATTCCTATAAAATGTACTTTCAATTAATTTCCTAATAAATGTTTTAAATTCTTATACTCTTTTTCTAAAATACTTTTATTTTCTTCTAAAAATGTTTGATTATCAAAACTAAAATTTATAATAAAATATCCATATTTTTCATCATCAACATCAGCTTCTAAATCAACTCTTGTATCATAAAAATCATCCAATTGAATTTTTGAAACTAAAAATATAATCAAAATATTTAAAGCTTTTTCCAAAGTTTCATCATTTATAATATTTGCTATTACAAAAATCAACTCTTTCGCACCATCAAAATTATCATAAGACCATTTTTCAATTGCATGCTCATATAAGGCTCTTACATAAAGTAAATTATCACCTTCAAGGCTTAATTTTTCGTGATTTTCTAATATTTTTTCAACATTTGCAAATGATGTTTTTAGAATTTGCTCATATAATTTATTTACATTCTCTTCATCTAAATCTAAAACTAACATAGAATCTAATGTTTCATACATTAATCCTATATCTTCAGCTTTCATTGAATTAACCCTTGCTTCTTCTAAATATTTTAAAAAATCAGGGTTTGTTCTTGCTTGAAATAATGCTTCTTTATCCATTTATAAAATCCTTTAATCTTGTAAGAACTTCTCTTGTTTTTTCTTCATTTTCAACAAGTGCAATTCTAACATATCCTTTTCCTAAACCATTTCTTCCTAAAAAACTTCCAGGAAGTACTTTGATATTTTTTCCTTTATATAAGTTTTTTGTAAATTCTAACTCATCATCAACTTCTAACCATATATAAAAAGTTGCTTCTGGAATTGGTGTTCCTAAAAGTTCATTTGCAATTTCAAAATTCTTTTTATAAATTTTTCTAAAGCCTGCCACATGTTCTTGGTCATTCCAAGCAACGGCTGCTGCTTCTTGAAGAGGAACAGGACTTGCACATCCAACATAAGTTCTATATTGTAAATACTTTTCTAAAATTTTCGCATCTCCAGCAATAAACCCACTTCGTAAACCAGGAGCTGAACTTCTTTTTGAAATAGAGTTCATTACTAATACATTTTTAAAACTATCATTTCCAACAAAAATTGAAGCTTCTAAAAGTGAAGCTGGTTTTGTAGCTTCGTCAAAATAAATTTCAGAATAACACTCATCATTTACTAAAATAAAATCGAACTCTAAAGCTTTTTTAACCCATTCACCTAAATCTGCTTTACTCATCGAAGCTGATGTTGGATTATTTGGGAAATTTAAAATTACTAAATCACATCTTTTTAAATCTTCATCACTAAGTGTTGCTTTAAAGCTATTCTCTTTTGTTAAATCAATGTGAATAACCTCAGCTCTTGAAGCAATTGCAGCACCTTCATAGATTTGATAAAAAGGATTTGTAAATGCCATAACAGGATTTTTTTTATCAAATAGAGCAAATTGTGGAAAATTAAATAAAACTTCTCTTGTTCCAAACGATGGCACAATTTGATTCATTTCTAAATTCACATTAAATCTTGTTTTTACAAAATTTATCATTGATTCTCTTAAAAATGGTTCACCAATTGTTGAGGGATATTTTCGTAAACTTGCACTCGTCTCTTTTAATTTATCTTGAATAAAAGCTGGTGTTTCAAATTTTGGTTCACCAATTGTTAAAGCTGATAATTCATATTTTTCATTTGGGATAATCCCTTCTAATAACTCATTTAATTTTTCAAATGGATATTTTTCAAAATTCATAAAATCTATTTCCTTTTATTCTTCAACTATTGGAATTAATAATTGATTATATTTATTTAAATCAAATGCTATAAAATCGCTGTTTGTATATAAAAACTTAAAGAAAAATCTCTTTTTGAACATTTTTTCTTTTAGTGGTAAAAGTTGTAGCATATCTTTTTGCTTTTTAAGTTCTCTTATTGGATTTTGCCCACTGGTTACAACTTCTATTTTTTCATTAAAAATTTTTGCCAAATTTTCAAAGTGGTCTAAAAGGTTTGTTTTTCCTTCTTTATCACCAACTGGATCTAAATCAAATATTTTAGTTTTTATTTTTAATTGGCTTGAGATATCAAATACAATTGGAGATATTTGTTCATAAGAATTTGTATCATTTAAAATAATTACTGTTCTTTTTACAGCTTTTAAATTCTCTTTCCCAAATTTAAAAATTGGAATTTTTAAATCTAATACACTTTGAATATTCTCTTTATTTTTGAACATTTCAGGAGTTAACATAATCATACCAATATTATTTTTTCTAAAATCTTCTTTTGTAATTTTATTAAAGCCTTTATTTCCATAATCAATTAATAAGATAATTGAAGGAAAATGTTTTAACTCTTCTTTTATATAATCCATAATTTGAACTGTTGTTGGTCTTGTAATCCTTACAATTAACAAATTATTTTTTAGTTTCTGATTTAGATATTTTGCTTCATCAATTGCTTTTTTTATGCTTACATCATTTTGTAAATATAAATCTAAATATAAATAAATATTTCTTCCAAATGGCATAGGAAATTGACCTTGAGTTTTCCCAATTACATTGTAAACTTGCATTAAAACATCAGGTTTTCCAATAACTAAAATAACATCATTTGGTTTTAAAACTAAAGATGGTTTTATTGTAATCATTTTTTGATTTCTATAAAGCCCAAATATTTTCCACTCTTTTTGCTCAATTGAACCTATATATCTATAAGCATATGAACTTCCAAATGGAATCCTTATTTCCATAATTTCACCCTGTCTTAATCCAATATTTTGAGCTAAAACGGGAACATTTGGAAGTTTTTCAACCATTCCATTTGCTAGAACTTCGATTCCTTTATAAATACGAACTAAAGGATCACTTATTTTCATTCCCCAATAATCTAAAACTGTCATTTGAAGATTTTTTGTATGCTCTCTAATATTTTTTATAACATTTAACATTTCATCTTTTGAATTAAGAGCAATTAAAACTTCTGTATGAATATCTTTATCTAAAACCATAGCAAGTTTTGATTTTGAAGTTGGGTCGAATTTATAAAATGTAAAATTTGAAGGTTTTTGAACAGGCAAAATTAAGTCGCTCATATATATTACATCGTAACTATTGTCACCTGTATTTGCTTCAATAATTCTTTGCATTAATTTTTTTGCAACAATACCATCAAGGATAATTAATATTTTTTTCATGGGCGTAATTATATCTTAAAAAAATTAATTGTAGATTTTAAAACTGTATCAATTAAGAGCTATAATCTTACTTTAGATACAATTGTCTTATCAAAAAAAAAGGTTTATATTATTTATGGAATTTAAAATTGACGCTACTTCAAATAAAGCTAGAGCTTGTACAATTAAAACAGCTCACAGCACAATAGAAACTCCTGTTTTTATGCCAGTTGGAACTCAAGGGACAGTAAAAGCTCTTGATGCAAATGACATGTTAGAACTTGGAGCAAAAATTATACTTGGAAATACTTATCATTTATATTTAAGACCAGGAAGTAAACTTATTAAAAAGTTTGGTGGACTTCATGGTTTTTCAAAATTTCCAAACTCATTCTTAACTGATTCTGGTGGTTTTCAAGCATTTTCTTTAAGTTCAAATTCAAAACCAGATGAAAATGGAATTATGTTCAAATCTCATATTGATGGAAGTAAACACTATTTTACTCCAAAAAGTGTACTTGATACTCAATATGATTTAAATTCTGACATTATGATGATTTTAGATGATTTAGTTGCCTTACCAAATACTCAAGAAAGAATTTCTAAATCGATTGAACGAACTACAAAATGGGCAAAAGAAGCAATTGAATATCACATGGAACAAAAAGCAAATGGAATTGGTGTACATCAAAATATTTTTGCAATTATTCAAGGTGGAACAGATAAAGAGTTTAGAAAACAAAGTGCTGAGCAACTTTGTGCTTTAAGTGATTATGATGGTTTTGCAATTGGCGGATTGAGTGTTGGTGAGCCAAATGCTGATATGTATGAAACTGTTGAGTGGACAACTCAATTTATGCCCGAAAATAAACCTAGATATTTAATGGGTGTGGGAACTCCTGAAGATTTAATAGAAAATATTGAGCGTGGTGTTGATATGTTTGACTGCGTAATGCCTACAAGAAATGCAAGAAATGGAACTTTATTTACTACTTTTGGAAGATTAAATATTAAAAAAGCTGAATATAAAGATGATATGTCTCCAATTGATGAAGAATGTAATTGTTATACTTGTAAAAATTTCTCAAAAGCATATTTAAATCATCTATTTAGAGCAAAAGAAATAACATATTTTAGACTTGGTTCTATTCACAATATTCATTACTATTTAACTTTAATGAAAGAAGCAAGAACTGCTATTTTAAATGATAACTGGGTTGAATTTAAAAAAGAGTTTTACGCTAAAAGAAGCAAATAAACTCTTTTTGGCTAAAATTAAAAATACAAAAAATAAGGACAATTTATTATGACTGTTGATGATAACTTAATAGCAAAATTAGCAAAACTTTCAAGTTTAGAAATTGATGATTCAAGAAAAGAAAAATTAAAATCAGAATTAGGTGACATTATAAACTTTGTTGAAAATCTAAATGAAATCGATGTTTCAGGAATTGAAGCTACCTTTAGTACAATTGAAGGTGGAACACCACTTAGAGAAGATATTTCAAATCAAGATTTAGAGTTATCAGCACATATTTTAAAACACGCTCCAAAATCTGAAGATGGTTATTTTAT
>JAQVLW010000057.1:6720-10089 GCA_028703945.1 Aliarcobacter sp.
CCAATGCTTTTTAAAAGACCAGTTATTGAGTTTGATGATAAAGTTTTAGTAGCTTGGGATGAAGAGATTTATAAAAATACTTTCCTAAAATAGTGTAGAATCTTCTACCCTATTTTAAAATTTGTAAGCTACGTTAAAGTAGTGTGCAAATCCTGTTGTATCAGTTTTTCTACTATTTAAAACTTCTCCATCTTTCCATTGAGTCATATCTTTATAAGCTTTTAATCCATATCCAACTGCGTATTTTTTATCATGTAACCATAAACCTAAATATGATTGTAAAGAATCACTTGTTCTATAAGTTTTTTCAAAATCATTATTATCTAAATCACTACCAAATTCATAATCTATATAACCTTGAAAAGATAAAAATCTATTTTCAGTAAAATGATAAATTGGTTTAAACCAGTTTATATGAGCTACATATCCATCAAAACTATTTTCATTACTTGCATCATAATTTTCTTCAATATATCTTGTATAAAAGTTTACTCCACTTTTACCTAGCCAAGGAATATCAATATCACTTCCTATTCCCATCCAAATTACTTTTAAGCCATTCCCCTTTGCTTCATCTGCATAATATATATCAAAAGCAAAAAACAACTCTTTTAATGCTCCATAAGATAAATCTTTATCTAATAAATAATCTATTGAAATTCTAGGTTCAATATCTACAAAGAAGTTATTTTGTCCATGTTTATCACTACTTGAACTATTTAATGCATCAATAAAATCCACATATCCATATAAATCAAACCATTCATATCTTCCACCAAACTCAAATTCAACATAAGTATCATCAAAAGCAAATGGTCCACCCTTTTGGTTCTCACCGTGATATAAGTGTAGAGTTTCCCAATTTGAATTTGTTACTGAGCTAATATCTTTCGCAAAGATATTAATTCCACTTATTATGAAAATTAAAGCAAAAAGTTTTAAAGCTAATTTTCTCATTAGTTTAAATCTTTTCTAGCTTCCTTTAAAGTATTTGCTATCATAAATGATAATTCCAAAGCTTGATCAGCATTTAATCTTGGATCACATTGTGTATGGTATCTATTTGATAAACTCTCTTGAGTAACTGCTGAAGATGCACTTCCTGTACATTCTGTTACATTTTGTCCTGTCATTTCAAGATGAATTCCACCAGCATAAGTACCTTCTGCTTTATGAATTTGGAAAAATTGTTTTACTTCACTTAAAATCGCTTCAAAATCTCTTGTTTTATATCCATTATCAGCTTTGATTGTATTTCCGTGCATTGGGTCACATGACCATAATACATTTTTACCTTCTGCTTTTACTTTTTGTAATAATTTAGGAAAGAAATCACCAACTTTATTTGCACCCATTCTTACAATTAGGTTTAATCTTCCTGCTTCATTATTGGGATTTAGTGCATCAATTAATTGAATTAATTCATCTTCTTTCATAGAAGGACCAACTTTACATCCAATTGGATTATTTATTCCTCTAAAATACTCAATATGTGCATCTCTTAAATCTCTTGTTCTATCTCCAATCCATAACATATGAGCAGCACAGTTGAACCAATCACCAGTAATTGAATCTCTTCTTGTTAGTGCTTGTTCATAGTTTAATAACAATGCTTCATGTGAAGTAAATAGCGTTGTTTGATTTAGTTGTGGAGTATTTTCACTTGTAATTCCACAAGCTTTCATAAATGTTAAACTCTCAGAGATTTTATTTGCAAGTTCTTCATATTTTGCACCTAAATAATTATCTTTTACAAAGTCTAAATTCCATAAATGAACTTGATTTAAATCAGCCATTCCACCTCTTGAAAATGCTCTTAAAAGATTCATTGTTGCAGCACTTTGATTGTATGCTTTTAAAAGTTTTTTAGCTCTTGGATTTCTAGCTTTTTCTGTAAATTCCATATCATTTATAATGTCACCTCGATATGAAGGTAATGATATTCCATCTATTTCTTCAAAGTCTGTACTTCTAGGTTTCGCAAATTGCCCAGCTACTCGTCCAACTTTTACAACTGGACAACCACCTGAAAATGTTAAAACTACTGCCATTTGCATCATTACTTTAAATAAATCTTTTATATTTGGTGCATTAAAAGAAGAAAAAGATTCAGCACAATCTCCACCTTGAAGTAAAAATGCTTTTCCATTTACTACATCGGCTAATTGTTTTCTTAAATTTAATGCTTCTCCTGCAAAAATTAAAGGAGGATAAGAAGCTAGTTCATTCTCTACTTTTTTTAGTTTTTCTAAATCATTATAAGTAGGTTGTTGCTTTATCGGGAAATCTCTCCAGCTGCTAGGATTCCAATTATTCATTTTTAATCTGCCTTTTAATATATTTTATTTAATTATTTAGATTTTATCTAAATAATTCTTAGTGAATTAGCTTTGAAAGTAAATCTTTAAATGAAACTTTAAAAGCTTCAATTCCATCATTTAAAAGCTTTGAACAAATGTCATCAATTTTAATACCTTTTGATTTTAAAGTTTCTAAATATTTGTCACATGCACTTTCACTCATAATAGATGCTGGATTTTTAGAACCATCTTTAACCCAATCTTCAATTGTAGCAAGAGGTGCTGTATTTATTGAATTTGGGAAAATTAAATTATCAATATAATAACTAGGGCTTAACTCATCACCTTTTACACCTGTTGAAGCAAAAAGAGTTCTAATGTTTGGATTCCCAAATTTATTAATTTCATGGTAACATTTTGTCGCATTTATGATTCCTAATTTTGAAGTTTCTAAACCTTTTAGTTTGAAATCATTATCAGTTAATCTATCAAATCTTGACACAAATACAGAAACAACAGCTTTTATATCTTTATTTGAATCTTTAATTCCCTCATCTAAAGCTTGTGTACATTTAATAGCTTGTTCTGAGGAAAAAATAAGTGTAGCATTTACATTTATTCCTTTTGATGTTAATTCTCTCATAGCAATATATCCAGCGTCAGTTGCTGGAACTTTTATCATTACATTATCAGAATTTATCATCGAATAAAGTCTAACTCCTTCTTCAATTGTACCTGCTGCATTATCACACAAAAGTGGGTCAACTTCAATAGAAATAAATCCATCATCTGCATCATTTTTATGTAAATCATTTAATAAAAAAGCTGCTCTTTTAATATCTGTTAAGGCTAACTCTTCATAAATAGTTTTAGCATTATTTGCTTGCAACATATCAAGTTGTTGTTTGTAAGCAAGAGAATTTGTAATTGATGATTCAAATATCGCAGGATTTGAAGTAGCGCCTTGAATAATATTTTTTTTGATAATCTCTTTAAATCTTGTTTCTAAAAAATCTCTTTCAATAAAATCACACCATAAAGAGAAATTAATATCTTCTTTTAAACTCAT
>JAQVLW010000057.1:10189-12338 GCA_028703945.1 Aliarcobacter sp.
ATATAATCTAAAATTTTTGTTAAATCTTTTGTATCAATAACAATATTTGCTTCTTTTTTCAAGACTTCTCTTGCGCAAAAAGCAACTCTTGTATCAGCGTGAGCAAACATAGATAAATCATTTGCACCATCCCCACAAACTAAAGTATCAGCTCTTGAAATTCCCATTAAACCTTGAATTCTTTGAAGCATATCACCTTTTGAATATCCAAACATCATATCTCCACCAATAAGCCCTGTTAGTTTTCCATCTTTTTCATGTAAAACATTTGAAAAATCTGCATCTAAACCTAATTTCTCACGAGCAGGAATTGTACCAATTCTAAAACCACCTGAAAAACAAACTACTTTATACCCCATTTTTTGAAGTGCTGGAACTAATTCCATAGCTCCTGGCATTAAAGGAAGATCTGCACAAATATCAACAACTTTTTGGTAATCCATTCCTTTTAAAAGTGCAACTCTTGTAGTCAAAGATTCGAAAAAATCTAATCTTCCACTCATGGCTTCTTCTGTAATTTTTGTAACTTGCTCACCAATACCTAATTCCTCAGCAAGAAAGTCAATAGTCTCTCCGTCCATAAGTGTTGAATCAAAATCAAAAACAGCTAATTTCATTAATTTTCCCTAGTTTTATTCTTTAAAGGGTATAATTTTAGCTAAATAAAACTAAATATACTAAAGGATTGTTTATCCAATGTTTGAAACACTAATTCAAAAACTTCAAGAAGATAAATACTTAACACTTGAAACAACGCCTCAACATGAACCATCTATGCATAATATTATTGAAAGAATTAAAAAATTTAAATTACAAGATAGAGTTGATGGTTTTTCATGTACAGATAATCCACTTGCAAAACTAAAATATAATGCACTTTTTGCTTCATTAAAACTTCAAATGGAGTTTAAAAAACCAGTAATTGCTACTATGAGTATGAGAGATAGAAATAAAATCGCACTTCAATCTGATTTAATGGCAGCAAATGATTTTGATGTTAGAGCTATTTTGGCTCTAACTGGAGACCCAGCAAAAATGAGTGATCAACCACATGCAAAAGGTGTCTTTGAATCAAATTCAATTATGCTTTTAAAAATTATAAAATCATTTAACTATGGAATGGATTTTGCAGGTCGCCCTTTTAAAATTGAACCTAAACAAATATTTCCATTTTCAGTTATTAACTCTTATGCAAAGAATTTTTCAAGTTTAGAAAAAAAGATGCATAATAAAATTCAAAATGGAACTTTAGGAATAATTTCTCAACCTATTTTTGATATAGATAATGCAAAAAAACTTTTAGAATCTTTTAATATTGCAAAAGAAGGCGTTGAGGGTGATAAGAAAAAAGCTCAATTAATTTTTGGATTATTTCCTGTTACAAAACTGCGAACTGCTCTATTTTTATCAGCTCAAGTTCCAGGTATTCATGTTCCACAATTTTGGATTGATGCCCTTGAATCTGCTCACAATATTTCAGAAGAGGAAGAATATAAAGTAGGAATGAAATTAAGCTCTGACTTATTTAAAGAGTTAAATAAACTTCATCCAAAAATTCACCTAATGACAGCAAATAGATTTGATATAGCAGATGAGATTATTTCTTGAAATTAGCCTCAATTGATGTGGGACTTAAACGAATAGGAATTGCCATTTGTCTAACTTCAGACATAGTAACTCCACAAGCCGCAATTTTACGAAAAAATAGAAACCAAGCAGCACGAGATGTAAATATCTTTTTAAAAGAGTGGGAAATTGAAAAACTAATTGTTGGATTTCCAAGTGCTAGTATTGATATGCAAAATAGAATCAATCACTTTGTATCTTTGTTAGAACTAGAAATTCCCTATGAATTTTGTGAAGAGAATATGAGTTCTATTGAAGCTGAGGATTTAATCAAAGGTGAAATCAAATACAAAAGAGATGGAAGAATTGATTCCTTAGCTGCTAAAATAATACTAGAGAGATATTTAACTAAGAAAATTTCTTAGTTAAATATTTATTCCTCAAAAGTCTTAATTGATTTTTTAAGTTCAATAATTGGAGGATTTGGTAAATTTGGATATTCCTTTTGAACAGCATTTGTAACCCATTGTGGATAAACTCTAAAATTTAATTTTACAGTTGCAGTAAGAGGATAAAGAAGTTT